>CAMYMP010000323.1 GCA_947259435.1 uncultured Woeseiaceae bacterium | reverse complement strand
ACCCCGATCCGCAGGCGCATGAAATCTGCGCCGCAGTGCCGGATGACATCCCGAATGCCGTTGTGGCCACCGTGGCCACCGCCCTGCTTCAAGCGCACCGTGCCGGGCGGCAGATCGATTTCGTCGTGGGCGACCAGCATGTGTTTTGGCTTCAGCCGGTAGTAGTCGAGTATCGCCCGCACGGGCGGGCCGCTCTGATTCATGTAGTTCTGCGGTTTGACGAGCCAGATATCGTCGTCCTTGATCGTCACTCGGCAGTAATCGGCGTCGAACTTCTTCTCGTAACGAAACTCTCCGCCATACTTACGCGCAAGCGCGTCCACGAACCAAAAGCCCGCATTGTGCAGCGTGCGCTCGTATTTTTGCTCGGGATTGCCGAGCCCGGCAATGATGCTCAAGTGTGTCATGGGACTCGAATGTTAAACAAAAAGACCACCATGGCGGTGGTCTTTTTGCTCGCCATCTGATGATGACTAGTCTTCCTTCGACTCGCCTTCGCCGGCTCCTTCGGCAGGCGCCTCGCCTTCGGCAGGCACTTCGCCCTCTTCGCCTTCGACCGGCACTTCGCCCTCGGCCAGCTCTTCCTCGACCTCTTCCTCGATCACGACTTCCTTGATGATGTGGATCGAGACGATCGGCTGATTTTGTTCTGTCTCTTGTGCCAACTCTGGAATCTCGACACCCTCAGGCAATTTAATGTCTGACAGATACATCATTTCATCGAGTTCCAGTTCGGAAATATCGACATCGAGATACTCGGGCAGATGCTTCGGCAGACACACGACCTCGACTTCATTGCGCAGGCGCGCGACCTTGCCGCCGTCCCGTTTCACACCTACTGCGATATCCGCGCCGATAAAATGAATCGGCACGTTCATTCGAATTTCCTCGTGTTCGACGATTCGCTGCAGGTCGAGATGCATTACCTGGCGCTTTGACGGGTGGCGCTGGATATCCTTGACGATCGCGGCCTGGCTTTTTTCGCCAACCTTGATATTCAGGACACTCGAGTAAAACGACTCGTTCTCGAGCTCGTGCAAGACCCTGTTGTGGTCAAAAATGATTGAGCGCGCCGGACGGCCGGCGCCATAGATGATTGCGGGTACCTTACCCTGGTGACGCAGGCGGCGGCTCGCACCTTTCCCCGTGTCCTCACGATATTCCGCAATCAGATCGAATTTCTGAGCCATGACTCAACTCCGTTATCTGATTGATTTTACTCGATAAAATTCGAGCATGACCCCGACCAGAACTGCGACCGTGCCGATCAGGGGCGCGCATCTTAACCCATGCGCGGCCATACACCAAGCTTTGCAGGTTCGGCTAATCGACGTACATCGAGCTGACAGATTCCTCGTCGGATATGCGCCGCATCGTCTCCCCGAGTAGTTCGGCAGTAGAGAGCTGGCGAATCTTGGCGCACGCCTGAGCCCCGGCACTGAGCGGAATCGTATCGGTGACGACAACTTCATCGAGCGCCGACTTGGTGATGCGCTCAACTGCCGGCCCCGAGAGCACGGCGTGGGTAATGTAAGCGTGCACGCTGGCCGCGCCATTGTCTTTCAGGGCACCACCAGCATGGCACAGCGTCCCTGCAGTATCGACCATGTCGTCCATCATGATGCAGTTCTTGCCGCCAACCTCGCCGATGATGTTCATGACTTCGGATTGGTTCGCTTTTTGGCGGCGTTTATCGATGATGACGAGGTCCGCGTCGTCGAGCCGCTTGGCCAGGGCGCGTGCACGGACAACGCCGCCGACGTCCGGCGATACGACGACCATATTAGCGAATTTCTGCTTCCAGACTTCGCCGAGCAGCAGCGGTGATGCGTAGACATTGTCAACAGGTATATCGAAAAAACCCTGAATCTGGTCGGCGTGCAGGTCGATGGTCAATACACGGTCGACGCCCGTTCCGAGGTCGGCGGGCACGTTGGCTGGATGATGAACGTCTCCCGGCCCCGTATGTTTTCGAGAATTTCGACGTTGACTTCGCCGTCACTGAAGCGCCCTACCGATGCGCGCGCCAAAGGCACGTGCAGGTAGCGCGCAATATCATGGGCCAGTTTCGGGTGCGCGTTGCCCGAAAAAACTGCCGTTGATGCCGGATCCACGAATCTCCCCTCTCGATTCAGATGGCTGGGGCGGCAGGATTCGAACCTGCGATACACGGGATCAAAACCCGATGCCTTACCACTTGGCTACGCCCCAATACGCTGCACGTGCGGCGCAATTGTGCGGCGCTAGTCGAAGAAAATCCAGTGGTCGATCACGAGCCTCACTCTCGTGTCGGCGTTTTCGGCTGACAGCAATTTCGGCATGGGCTGGCCGCCACCGTCCGCGTACCGTGAAAAACTGACCGACCAATCACGCTGCGTCAGGCTCTCGAGCTGCCCTGCTGCATTGAGCCGGGTCTCGGCTGGCGCCGACGGATCCGGAATGCCGAGCGCCCAGTAGCGCAGACTCTCGACCGGGATCGTCCAGCCATAGCGGTAGCGAAGCTCCAGTTCCGCGTCCTCGAGTTCGGTGCGCTGACCGTTTTTGTCAGTCATTATGACCGTACGTTCGTCGCCTTCGATCCGGACTTTGCCAATGCTCAGCGGACCACTGACCGTGGCGCTGAATTCGTCCTCGTTTTGTGCCCACCGCAGCTTGCCGTTGAATCCCTCCGCGGCCGTCTTGACTGCAATGCGGCCACTGAATTCCCAATCTTCGACGTTGCCGAGAACTCGGGTGCGCGCGTCCCAGCCGTCGATATCGGGTAGCAGGGCGCTACGCGGCGTGGCACACCCTGAGATGAGCAATACAACTACGACCGCAAGCGCAGACCGCCACATCTGGTCAGGGAGATTCAGGGAACAGGCGCTCACGCACACTTTTCAACAGATCGCTCTCCGGATCCTCGAGCTCTGCGGAGGCCAGCAGTTCAAGCGCCTCGTCCTGCCGCTCGAGAGCGGCAAGCACCTCGACCAGATGTGCCGCGACCTCATGATCCGGGAACTTCTCGTAAGCGATTTCAAGCTGTACCAGCGCTTCTTTATGCCTGCCAAGCTTGTGCAGAACCCAACCGAGACTGTCGATGATAGCCGGGCTGTCCGGATCGTATTTGAGCGCTTTGCGAATCAGTTTTTCGGCCTCGCGGTGCTGATCGGTGCGATCCGCTAGCGTGTAGCCCAGAGCATTCAGTGTGATGGAGCTTTCCGGCCAACGTCGCGCTGCCGCACGGTAGGCGTCAATCGAGTCGTCCAGTCGATCCATGCGCAGCAAGAGCTCGGCCCGGCCAAGCGCAACAGTCTCGTCATCGGGCCGGTACGTGACCGCCCTGTCATAATCAGCGAGCGCCTCGGTATGGCGACCAAGCGAAGCCAGCAGCTGTGCCTTGGCCAGCACCATGTCGACGGCATAGCGGGGTCGAAGGTCGGCAAACTCATCGAGCCGCTGCAGCGCTGCAGCGGCATCGTCGTTCTCGTAAGCCAGCAGCGCACTGGCGCGCCGCTGTGAAATTACTGCGTTCTGACCGACTTTTACCTCGGAGTACAGGCGGATCGCCCTGTCGTATTCCTCGCGATAGTCGGCGATGCGTGCCAGGTAAAACAGTGCATCCGCTGTGTAATCGCCGCTTGCCAGAAGATCCTCGAAATCGTCCCAGGCGGCATCGAGGTTGTTCTGCCGAAAATTTATGATCGCCATCATGCGCAGAGCGTCGGTGCGCGATGCCCGCTCGAGAAGCACCTGATTGACCTGACTCAGCGCGTCGTCGTCACGTCCGGCAGTCATATACATCAGCGCAAGCTCCATGCGCGCGTCAGGGTCGGGGTCCGGATCGTCACCAATGATACGAGCCGTGTAGTCGATAGCCTCGTCGCTTTCCCCGGAGATGAGCAGGACGCGGGCATACAACAGTTTAGCCCTGAGCCAGTCAGGATCGAGCTCGATAGCGCGCTTTGCGTGCTCCATAGCGAAATCGAGATCATCGGCCTGCAAGGCCACGGCGGCTACAGCGTATTGCGCCAACGCTGAATCGGCGTAAGGCTTGGCCAGCCCCCGCATCAGTCCGTCTGCTTTTTTCGGGTCTTCTTCTGAAAGGAACGCAACCAGTGAATAAAGCCGCTGCTCGGCCGGCTCGTCGCCGCGCTCGATCAGCGTCTTGAAACTGCGGCGCGCATCGCGAAGGTCGCCGCGGCGAAGCTGGCTCTGTGCCAGATGCAGAAGCGCCTCATCACTTTCGGGATCCAGTTCGAGCCATCTTTTTGCTGCGGCCAGCGCTTCGTCGTTGAAACCGTATTCGAAAGCCAGGCGGGTTGCCCGGCGTGAGACATCGTCGCTGTCACTCAGTTCGGCGGCCTTACGATACTCGACCGCCGCTTGCAGATAATTATCAGCGTTGAGCGCGATTTCGGCCCGCAGTATGTGCACCGAAGCAGCATCGGTGGCGTCTTCGTCAGCGCGCGAGAATGGCGGGACCGCAAAAATCAGTGCCGCGAGCATTGCGAAAGCGGCTGTTCGTCTCAGGAAGTGGTGCATTGCTACTCTGAAGATCATTCAATGTGCAACCGCGATTTTGCGCGGCATCGATAACACAGACAAGGAACTGAGCCGTCAGTTCGCATACAATTATCGCTTATGCGGCTGGAAATACTCGGGCTGAACCATAACACGGCACCTGTTGAAATTCGCGAGCAAGTCGTTTTCGCGGGTGATGAGGTTGGCCGGGCTGTCGTGCGCCTGACTGAAATAGACGGCGTGGATGAAGCCGTACTGCTGTCAACGTGCAATCGAACCGAGTTTTACGTCACTACGAGCGATGGCGGGCGCGACCGTCTCGAGGCCTGGCTGCGCAGCGAGCGCAATCTCGATCCCGGCTTCGGCGAATCTCTGTTCACGCTCGACGGCGATGAGGCGCTGCGCCATATATTCCGAGTCGCCTGCGGTCTCGATTCGATGGTCCTCGGCGAACCGCAGATTCTGGGCCAGCTGAAAGACGCGTACCGCGAGGCGCAGGAATCCGGCACCGTAGGCAAGCAACTCGGCAGACTGTTCCAGCACACTTTTTCGGTGGCCAAAAAAGTCCGTACGGACACCGAGATCGGCGCCAATCCTGTTTCTGTCGCGTCAGCCGCGGTCAGCCTCGCACAACAGTTCTTCGCCGGCTTCGGGCAACACACGGCACTCGCACAACAGTTCTTCGCCGGCTTCGGGCAACACACGGCACTGCTCGTCGGAGCGGGTGTGACGGTCGAACTGCTGGCCAAGCATCTGGCCGGGAAGGGCCTTGGGCGGCTGTTCGTCGCCAATCGAGACGTGAACAAGGCGCGGCAGCTTGCCAGCAAGTACGGCGGCTTCGCGTTGCCGCTGTCGGAAATCGACGGCACGTTGCCCGAGGCCGATATTCTGATCACCTCGACCGCCAGCCCTGAGCCCATCATTACTCGCGATCGGTTCAAAGCCGCGATGAAACTTCGTAAGCACAAGCCGATTTTTGCGGTAGACATTGCGGTCCCGCGAGATATCGCGCCCGACGTTGCGGAACTCAGCGATGTTTATCTGTATACAATCGATGACCTGCAGAAAGTCATTCAGGATGGCCAGACGCATCGCGAGGCCGCGGCAGTGGATGCCCACCGCATTCTTGACGACGAAATCCGGCGATATCTGAGCATGGAGCGGGCCAAGCAGGTCTCTCCCATCATTACTGCCCTGCGGGAACATGGCGAAACGATTCGCGACAGCGTAGTGCGAGAAGCGCAGCGGCGGCTCGACAAGGGCGTCGATAGTCGTGAGGTCATCGAATTTGCGACGGCCTCGCTGATGAAGAAGCTGCTGCACAATCCAAGCGTGCGGCTTCGCGAGGCCGGAGAAGCGTCGGAAGTCGAGATTATCGAAGCCACCCGCGCCCTGTTCGGCATCGATGACGACTGAAGGGTGCTGACGTGAAGGACTCCATACGCTTCAAGCTCGAATCCGTACGCGATCGGTTCGAGGAAATCGCAAGGCTGCTCGCGGACCCTGACGTAATCGGTGATCAGAATCAGTTTCGTGATCTCTCGAAGGAGTATGCGCGCGTCGAACCTATCGTCAGGCTGTTCGGTGAGTTCGAGTCGGTCAATGAGGAAATTGCGTCGGCGCAGGAAATGGCGGATGACGCCGACAGCGAAATTCGTCAGATGGGCCAGGACGAATTGCAGGAGCTGACCGCGCGTCGCGACGAGTTGCTGCTGGATTTACAGAAATCACTGATTCCTCCCGACCCTTACGACGCAGCAAATGTATACCTCGAGGTGCGCGCAGGCACCGGCGGCGACGAGGCCGCCATTTTCGCGGGCGACCTGTTTCGCATGTATGCCAAGTATGCCGAGACCATGAAATGGTCCGTCGAGATCCTGAGCGCTCGCGAAGGTGAGCACGGCGGCTACAAGGAGATCATCAGCCGCATAACCGGGAGCAGCATCTACGCACGGCTAAAGTTCGAGTCAGGAGCGCATCGGGTGCAACGCGTGCCGACAACGGAGTCACAGGGCCGCATTCATACCTCCGCGTGCACAGTTGCCGTGCTGCCAGAGCCCGATGAGGTAGAAGCCGAGGAAATCAATCCGGCCGACCTGCGCGTCGACACCTACCGCGCATCGGGCGCAGGCGGCCAGCACGTCAACAAAACGGACTCTGCGGTGCGCCTTACGCACCTGCCGTCCGGCATCGTCGTCGAGTGTCAGGACGAACGTTCGCAGCACAAGAACCGGGCGCGGGCGATGTCGCTGCTGCAGGCGCGGCTGCTCGACGCCAAAGTCACCGAACAGGCGACCGAGCAAGCGGCACAGCGCAAATTGCTCGTCGGCTCAGGAGACCGCTCGGAGCGCATTCGTACCTACAACTTTCCGCAAGGGCGCGTCACGGATCACCGCATCAACCTGACCCTGTACAAACTCGACGAGATTCTGGAGGGCAGTCTCGATCAGGTCGTGCAGCCGTTAATCAACGAATACCAGGCCGACCAGCTCGCTGCCCTGTCCGCCTGATTGCCACCGACCACCAGTCAAACCGCTCTCGTCGCCAGCCGTCGACGGCGACCGCCAGTGATCTCGAGCAGGGGGGCGGCTCTGCCTATTGAAAATCGAGGAAGAAATTGCCGGTCAGTCTGCCGCTGGCAGCATCCGCGCTGATGTCCCTTTCCGGGTCGATCAGGCCTGAATGCAAGAGACTGCCTGGGTAAGCGACCAGACGATTGGGTCGGTAATCAATACCTAGGTAGTACTCGAATTGATCGCTGCTTGCCCTGATGTATTCTCCCGGCGGGTCTCCGTGTGCTGCGAAAAATGCTTCAGCGGCGCGAAGGTACTCCGGGAGTCTGTCTTCGGTGACGTTTTCGAATCCGGTTGGTTTGTGGCGGAAAAGCCCCGTGCCCCCGAACTCCCCCGGATTAAGATAGTGTGTCACTGCGAAATGGTACTTGTGGTTGCTGTCGAAGTGCGGAATGCGCTGCCTCACGTCTAGTTCTTCAGGCGGCGTGGCAACGAGAGAGTAAGAGGCGCTTACATTAAGATTGCGGTCGCCGGGCACCGAATAGACCTTGCCGAGCAATGGCGCAATGACCCTGGCGATTTCCTGCACGTACCCGCTAGGAGGCTC
>CAMYMP010000322.1 GCA_947259435.1 uncultured Woeseiaceae bacterium | reverse complement strand
CTGCCTTCCGGCGAGCGGCTCGGCGCTCGTTATGCGTGCTCTCGAGCCGGGTTCGACGGAACGCATTCGTGCAGCTGTCGATTTCGACGGCATCGATCCGGAGAACGATGAACTCTTCAATCTGACACTGCAGCGTATCGATCCAGCCACCGGACTAGTTACCGATCAGGAGATGTTTCGCAGCGCCAACTATCGCGAAGGTGCCGAAAACTTCGTCGCGAATCTCTTGCTGACATCGACGCTTGCCCGAGTCGAACAGCCATATCCAACACACCGGCCCGAGTTAACGTTCGGAGCGGACGTGCCGTCCAATGTGGCCTACGCCGAGCATTCGCAGGAAGGGTCCGATGGCCACGAATTATCCGACTACGACCTCGTTGGCTCGAGGACGCGCGGTACCGGAATGTTTTCACTTGACCTCGTCGATCGATTCGATCTGCTGTATTTGCCGCCGCCCGGGAAAGGCCGTGATCCTGGTCCCGCGTCGCTGCTTGCGGCAGAACTTTACTGTCGCGAGCGCGGCGCGATGCTGGTCGTTGATCCACCCGCTGACTGGCTCACGCCGGCGAAGGCCGTAGAGGGTATTCGCACGTCTGGTTTGGCCAGTCCAAGCATGGTCGGGTACTTTCCGAGAATGTATCGACGGCGCGACGAGGACGGCGCGCCGCGAGCCGTTGGGGGCGCGCTGGCGGGCCTGCTTTGCAAGCTCGATCGAACCTACGGACCCTGGCACGATCTCGACCACCAGGGTATGGGCTTCAAACGTGAGCTGGTCCCCGCGTTCGCTGTCAGTGAGCAGGACGGGCAAGTCCTTGCCCGGGAGGGGCTCAATGTTCTTACAAAAGGCCCGGCGGGCCGGGCGCGGCTGCGTGGCTCTGTGACCATGGGCCGTGGCAGTGAGTCGCATCGTAATTATGCGAGCCTGCCGGTTCGGCGACTCTGTTTGCGAATCGTCAATTCCATCCGGCAGGCGACACGCTGGGCGGTGTTCGAGCGTGATGATTTCCAGCTCGCGGAGCGCATTCGCAGCCAGGTCGTCGCTTTCCTTTCCGGCCTCGCCAATATGGGCGCTTTCGAAAACGACCGCTTCTTCGTCGAATGCGACGCGGGCTTGTCACACCATGCTGACAGTCTCGAGCGCGGCGTTACGATCGTCGTTGTGTTTCACCCGCGCGGCTGCAGGCAGACCGTCTCGTTTACGCTGCACCAGACGGTTTCAGGTTGCCGCGTGGCAACAACGGCATTTGCCCCCGCTATGGAACATTGCGATTGAGAATATAAATCAATTGCATCTATAGCTTGTAATATGAGCATCTACTTCATGCCACCAATCTTTCGGGAGGGGGTATGAGAGACAGCGATGCTCTGGAAAACAACCCACACGTTTCGCGCTCGGCACTGGAAGCCATTCACGGCCAGGTATACGGCTGGGCCCTCTCCCGATGCGATTTCGACCACGCGACTGCGGAGGATTTGATGCAACAGGCTTACGTCGAACTGCTGAGTGGCAGCGCCCGATTTGACAATAGGTCCACGCTCAAGACCTTCGTCTTCGGCGTGGTGCAGAATCTTGCAAGAAGTCGTTTTCGACGCCTTTCGACGCGACTGCGTCTCGTGAAACAGTATTCGCAGGAATCCAATACTGGCGCAGCCGAAGCGATGGAGCCGGTCATTGACGACGGCGTGTGGCGAGCCGTGCGGGCTTTGCCGGCACGGCAACGCGACATCATCGAACTCGTGTTTTGTCGGGACCTTACGATCGAACAGGCGGCATCTGTCATGGGCGTGTCGACAGGAACAGGGCGCGTACATTACGACCGCGCCAAAAAGGCGCTGCGGTCACGACTTCAGGACTGGGCGGCGGAAGAGTGATGCCGATATCGGACGAAACGCTTCGTGAAAGGGTCAGTCGCGCCTGGCGACGTGCCGCTGATGAAGATCACTCGTCTTTCAACAGTGTGTGGCAGTTGGCACAGGAAAGGCATGCGGCCTCGAGACGACGGTACCTTCGTTTCGCAAGCGTAGCTGCAGTTGTCGCCGCAATCGTCGTCGGCCTGAATCTGCAGGCGCCAGAGGAAGAGGTTTCATACCTAGAAATCGCGGACCTGCTGGATTCGACCTACTGGTCGGCGCCCAGCGACGTCTTACTGCCAGACAGGGAATTTGACATATATCAGGACATGCCGGTGCTTTTCGAGTCAACGGAACCGGCAGGAGGAGCGTTACTATGAAGAAGGGACTACTGGTCGTGCTGGCTTTGTTCTGCATCGGCATGGAGACGGCCGAAGCCGCTGAGCCAAAACACGACGTGTTTAAAGGTAAGTTGTTTGCGCCTAATGTTATTCTCGAAAACCAATTGGAATTAAGTCTTAGTAAACAACAATTTACAAATATCAGGAAAGCGGTTGTCGAAGTCCAGGCCAATGTGGCCGAACACGAGTGGGATGTTCGTGAGGCGTACCAGAACATCATGGCGGAACTCGACAAGACGCCGATTGACGAACAACAGGTTCTCGAGCACGTCGGCGCTGCACTTCGCGCCGAGAATGAAGTCAAAAAGCTGCAGGTGGCGATGCTGATCAAGCTAAAGAACCTGCTGACGGCCGAACAGATCGCGCATCTGGAGTCTGTACGCGACTAGCATCGCGACAAATGTGCACACTGATGCTACGAATTTGCACAATTGCACGCACGCAGAGGCATTAGGCTTTCAGGAACGAATGCGGAACGGGCCGGGCCGCTCCGCGACACCGGGACAATGGCATGAAGACAAGACTGATTTCACTCGTCGCATCGTTACTCCTTGGCGTCGCGGGCTGCGGCAGCAGTTCGGGTGGCGGCAACAATGAACCACCGCCTCCACCGCCCACGCCGATAACAAAAGCGGAGGCTTTTCAGTTCCTGAATCAGGCGACCTTCGGCGCGACCGACTCGGAAGCGCAACGTGTCATCAATTTGCGCTACGAGACGTGGATTGACGATCAACTGCAACAACCCGCATCGTTGCAGTTACCGCACTTACAGTCGGTGCCACCGCCACCGTTCATGTTTCAGCTGCAACCGGACCGTGTCGACATCTGGTTCCGCAATGCACTGAACGGTCCGGACCAGTTACGCCAGCGGGTAGCTTTCGCGCTGTCAGAGATAATGGTGGTGTCGCAGCTCGGCGTACTGGGTAACCAGCCCTATGCGCTCGCGAGTTATTACGATGTCCTGGCGCGTAATGCGTTCGGTAACTACCGTGACCTGATCGAAGAAGTCACTCTGCATCCGGCGATGGGTGCTTATCTGAGCATGCTTGGCAATGAAAAGCCNNCAGAAACATCCGGCCGGACGAAAACTATGCGCGCGAGCTGATGCAGCTGTTTTCGATCGGTCTTGTCGCGCTCAACCAGGACGGCAGCGTTCGGCTCGATGCGGACGACCAGCCGATACCAACCTACGACCAGGCGATAATCGAAGCATTTGCCCATGTCTACACGGGATGGACGTACGCAGGCGCGCCGGTCTTCCAGGGGGCTTTCCCGACGCAGCAGCGTCAGATCTTTCCGATGGAGCTTTGGCCGGAATATCACGATACGGGCGCGAAAACACTGCTGGGCGGCGTCACGCTGCCGGCCGGCCAGACAGGCGATCAGGATCTGGCCGCTGCGCTGGACAACGTCTTTAGTCATCCGAATGTGGGACCATTTATCGCGATACGCCTTATCCAAAGGCTTGTGACAAGCAACCCTTCTCCGGATTACGTGTCGCGCGTGGCGGGCGTCTTCAATGACAACGGCTCAGGCGTACGGGGCGACCTCGGCGCCGTGGTCAAGGCCATATTGCTCGACGATGAAGCCCGTCCCGATCTGCGCATGGACCTTGACGGCAAGGTCAAGGAGCCGATTCTGCGCCTGACACAGCTTTGGCGAACCTACGATGCGGCATCGGCCAGCGGCCGGTATCCGTATGACTTCGCCTATATCCTTTTCGGGCAAGGCCCGCTGCAATCGCCGTCGGTGTTCAATTTCTTCAGTCCTTTTTATGCGCCACCCGGCGAGATACGCGATAGCGGTCTTGTTGCACCCGAGCTGGAAATTGCGACCGAGTACCTGAGTACTGTTATCACCAACTTCATGTTTTGCCAAACGTTTTTCTGGAACCAGGCCTCGAGCGCGGATTGCGGGCCGATAACGGACGATACAGTCCTTATAGATACGACGGAAGAAGTTGCAATAGCAGATGATGCCGATGCGCTCATCGACATGGTCGCCGACAAATTACTGGCGGGACAGATATCGACGACGTTACGTAACGAAATAGCCGGCATGCTCGCGCTTCTTCCTGCCGACCAGGCAGTTTTTCGTGCGGGAGAAGTCATTTACCTGATCGTTACATCACCTGAGTACGCATATCAGCGCTAACGGCGCGCGTTTACCAAAGGCAAAGTTTATGAAACGAATCAACCGGCGGGATTTTCTCAAGAGAAGCGGGGCGGCCGCTGCCGCGACGATGGCGGCTACGCCCGGACTGACTTACGCGCAGGTTGTAGGTGGTGGTGCGCCGTTCACCGATTATCGTGCGCTGGTTTGCATATTCATGTTCGGCGGAAACGACTCGTTCAATATGCTTGTGCCAAATACGACTGCGGAGTACGACGCGTACGCAGAGTCGCGCCAGAACCTGGCCATAGAGAAAATGGACCTGTTGCCGATCAACCCGGTTTCGTTCGCGTCGGGCAGCGAACCATTCGGCCTGCATCCGGCGATGACGAGCCTGCAACAACTGTTCGAGTCCGGGGCTGCTTCATTCGTCGCCAACGTCGGTCCGCTGATCGAGCCGACGACGAAGGACCAATTTTTCAACCAATCGGTCGCTTTGCCGCCGCAGCTGTTTTCGCACAACGACCAGCAGGACCAGTGGTTGTCGTTGCGTGGCAAGAGTCCGAGCAAGACGGGATGGGCGGGTCGCATGGCGGACCTGATTCGCACAAACGTTGCCGGCCAGCAGATGGCCACCAACGCATCGTTGTTTGGTTCGAACACTTTCCAATCGGGGGACGAGACCGTTGCCTACGTCATGGGGCCGAGCGGGCCGGAGCA
>CAMYMP010000321.1 GCA_947259435.1 uncultured Woeseiaceae bacterium | reverse complement strand
CTCTCGGGTTCTTTTGTCGCACCGGCTTCCTGAGCCGACATGTCGATGACGTCCGGGATCTGATCGTAAGAGACGGACACTGGAATGTACGCGACGGCGTCATCCCCCAGCGGCCGTGCCGCATCGGCTACGTACTTCAGGAGCCCGAACTTCGGCTGGACGAGCTTGCCGGTGCGTGATCGGGTGCCTTCGATTGCCCAGCTGAACGAGCACCCTTCACTGATCAGGTGCTGGATGTAGCGCCGCAATACGGCCTTGTATATGGTCTTGTCAGCAAACGTGCGCCGGATGAAGATCCCGCCGGCGCGTCGTGCGAACGAGCCGAATCCCGAGAAGGCCATGTTGATGCCGCCGAAGATATAAGGCGGCGCGATGCCGTTGCGGTAGAAGAAATCGTACAGAACGAAGAAATCCAGGTAAGTCTTGTGTGTAACGAGGTACACGACGGACTTCTTTGCGGCGAGGCTCCGCACCCATTCGAGTTCTTTGGTGTCGTAGTAGTAGTCGGGGTGATAGCCGCGGCGGCACACGTAGCGGCTGAGCCAGGCGAAGGCACTGACCGCCATGCCTTTGCGGTCACCGCGCATCTCCTCGAGGTTGTCGCGAGCCTCTGTCCATGCTGTCTCGACCGGCTGTCCCGAAGCTCTGGCAATAGATCCGAGCTCGCTGTGAAACTCCGGTTTATCGAGTATTCGCGGCATCGTATGTTTCTACACGATTATTTGACGCGCCGCAGCTGCTTGTCCTGATCGGTCGCCTGACCGAGTTCCTCGAGAAACATCTGACGGATTTCATCGACGTGCTCATGAATCGTTGCTGTCGTCCAGTCGTTTGTCTTGATTGGTGGCAAGACCTTGACCTTGATCCGGGCCGGCCGAATGATCACCCCGCTTTTTGGCATCGAGTCGGCCGAGTTTGCGATCACGATTGGCACGATGGGCACGCCGGCCTGCATTGCGATGTGGAACGCGCCCATCTTGAACGGGCCCAGTTTGTAACCGAGGCCGCGCTGTCCCTCGGGCGCGATCACAAACGAAGTTCCGTGCTTGAGGCGGTCGACAGCAGGCTGCAATGCCTCGATCGCCTTGCTATGGTCGTTACGATCGATAAACACCGTGCCTACGGCGCCGAGAATCGTGCCGAGGAGCGGATTCGACAGCATCTCTTTCTTCGCGACGCCCGTGAAATCGCGGCGCAGCAGACGCGAAAGGATCAGCGCGTCGGTTGAACTCTGGTGATTGAAAATGAAGACGGCCGGACGGGTCGACCACACGTTCTCCTCGCCCACGGTTTCTACGTCGAGTCCTGCAACCGCGCTGCCGAAGTCGCCCCAGGTCGGTATGGCGACATTGACGAGGTCGCGCTTCGACTGGTTGAGGAAATACGCCGGTAGTCCGCTCAGAAACGAGCCCACGAGTCCCCCGTAGACCAGGCTGGTCCGCACGATGTCGGTGAGGCTGGGCAGGCCGCGACTGGCAAAGCGCTGTACAGGCCAGCCTTCGCGCCTCGCTTTTTTGTCCAGTTCGTCGTCGGGATTGAGTGGCCGTGGGAATCCGACGGCCTCGAGCAGCGGAATATCTTCGCGGCCGTCGGTATAGAAATAGCTCCGGTCCATGCTGACGCGGTTCTCCTCGGCGAAACTCCGTGCTGCTTCGAGCTTGCCTTCGCCGTAACAGACTGGCGGGACGATCGCGCCGGTCAACGCACCATCGGCGACCTCGAGGCGCGTGCAAAGCACGTGCTCGATGCCCAGTTCAGCCGCCACGTGCTGAACCTGGTACTGCGTTGCCGACGACACAATGACGACCGTATGTCCCTTGGCACGATGGGCGTCAACGAGCGCGCGAGCCTCAGGATAGATATTACCGGACAGGTCTTTTTCATAGACATCCCTGGCCGTCTCGCTGAAAATCGCGTCTGACATGCCGCGCAGAGTTGCCGCTGACTGCATCAGCACATCCGCAAAGCCGGCCCGGTTGATGCCGAACTGCCAGCCCGCGATCAGCTGTCCGAGCGCTTCGCGAGGAGGCATTGCGCCGCTCAGCATGCGCCGCTGCATGAACGATGCGACCGAGTAGCCGGCAATCAAGGTTCCGTCGAAATCGAAGAAGGCGGCAATGCTGCGTCCGCTTCTTGACTGATCAACTTCTGCAGTGATGTAAGGGTAGAGTTTCATTGCGTGCCTTTGAAGAAAAATACGGCCGCGTCTTTTAGCGTCCTGAAGTAGATTTTTGCGGCTTCGCTGCCGGCATTGCAGGCTGTCTTGCCGACGAAACCCGCATACGCCGCCTGTACACTCATTGCCGAGAACAGGCCGCGCCCGTCAAATGACTTATTTGTAACGATTCTGAGCTCCTGCGCAAGCGAATCAGCATGTTCCAGCAGCATGTTCCATATTTCGGCGATGCCTGTTTCGACGGCATCTGCGCTGAGAATCATGTTGTCGAGCTGCAGAAAATTGTAACTCGTCATCCGCTGCGACAACTGCTCGGCGCGATTGGCGAAGTACTCATACAGGACCCGGTAGTCGTGCTCTACGGTCGGCCCGAAGAGTGGATCCTGCGTGGATTCCAGTCGCGTATCGATTGCGTGCCAGTCTTTGTGCGCGAGACAACGAACTGCGCTTGGAAAGAGTACGGCATCCTCAAAATGCATGTGCTGTCTGAGCCTGTCGATGTAATCACTGCTTGCGACGCGCAGCGCCTTTATCGCTGCAGGTGTGCGCCGCTTCGCCGCAGAGTCGAGCAACTCGAGAATGTCGGCCGTATTGTCCCGGAGCATCACGTGCTCGCGCCGCAGGCGCGCCACGTCCATCTCCCTGGCGGGATTACGCCGCACGAGCTTTTCGAACATCAGGTCCTCGGTCGGGTGATGCTGGGTGTCCGGATATTCATGCATGTAGCGCACGATGTCCTGCATCAGGAAGAAGTCTTCCCGCACCGAGAATTTTTCTGAATCGAGCTGTTCCTGCAACGTTGTGAGCAGCAGGCTCATATAGCGATGCTCGTCACGAAGAGTCACGATCGCGTCGGGGAGTTTGATAGCCCGCGCCGTCATCATCCGGGCTCCGCGAGTTGCCTGATGTCGACAGCGCCCGCATCTGTTTCCTGCGCCGGGTAGAGCAGGGACACAGCCCATTTCAGGCTCTTCGGATAGTAACGATACGGATCGAACGGCTCCCACGCGTTGCGGTCCTGTACCAGCCGGTCGGCGATAGCGAGCAGCACACACGGATTGACAGACATCCCGATGTGCGACGATAACACTCTGAGGTTTTCCCGGGGCGCCGTGTTCCCGCTTTGTTCGACGATGTACTGTGGGATGACAGCGGATGGTTCGTCGACGATTCCGTCTGCCGGGCTATGTACTGAAATGCATGGCAACGGCGGCTGATCGGCATCCCAGTGCAGGAGGCCGGCTCGACCGGCCATTTCGGCGTGCGACTGGCGGCTCACCCAGTAGCCGAACAGGCTGATGATGCGATTGAGGTCCGTCGTTTTGTAGGGATGAAAAGTCGGCGAGCCGAGCATGATGACGCGATCGACGACCTCGGGCATGCGCAGCGCCAGTTCTCGTGCATAGACGCCGCCCAGACTCTGACCGACAAGAGCAACCGGCGCCGAGTGTTTATCCGCCAGCGTCTGAATCGTGACGCCAACTTCCTGGACCAGCGTGTCGAGCCGTTCACCCCAACTCGTTCCCTGTGGCCCGAGATTTCGGCCAAGGCCCCAGCTTTGGGCCTCGAAACCATGGCGGTTCAGATAGCGATTGAGGCGCAGCAGGGTATTGCCCGACGCCAGGAACCCGGGAAACGTGACAACGGGCCGATCGCCACTGCCGTTTGGCGTCGCTCTGTCGAGCAGCCAGCTACTGGCCATGCTGGCAGCCAGTTCTCCTCTGGCACCGAGCATGTCAATCTGAAGCTTGAATAGATCAGTCAGCATCGTCGTCTCTGCGTGGCTTGCGAACCCCGGAAATCACATGATATCGTGCGTAAGTCTAATTATACAAGTTACTATCCGGGGCCGTTGCCGCAACCATTCGAGGTTCACTGTTTTGACCGTCAACTACAATACGGATTTCGCACATTTGACCGGCCTCGAGCGCATGCGACACTTCGAGGAGCATGCAGACGAGCGCTTCGGCATCGCGAAGTTTCTCGACTATCACGTTGAGCGCGTCGGGGACGGAGACGTGATGCTTCGTTACACGCCGGATTCTGCACACCTGAATCTGTTTTCGACAGTACACGGCGGCGTGCTCGCGTCGTTGCTCGACACAGTTATGGGGTGTGCGCTCATGACAATGCTCGATGCCGGAGAGCAACATACGATAATCGATCTGCACACGAAATTTCTTCGCCCAGTGACATTGGACAGCGAAGCAATGCAAGTCGTCGGACGCGTCGATCATCGCGGCAGGCGCCAGTGCACGATGAGTGGCAAGATCATTGCAGCGGACGACAAATTGTGTGCAACCGGTATTGCGACAGCGATGATCCTATGACGGCGAAACTCAGGAAGCATCAGTGAGCGGCTTATTCGAACGCCACCGCGCGCTGCTCGACAAAGCGATGGACGCCTGCGAGAAGCGTTACTCGTGGACGGCGTATGCCGAATCGCCGAGCAGCAAGGTTCATGGCAAAGAGATCCCGGCTGCAGCGAAAGCCGAGTTCGACGCGATGCTTGGGCAGCCGCTCGACGTCGACATGCCCGGGACGATTGGCCGTGTCGGGGAAGAAGTGTCACCGTTCACCGAGACGCCGCTCGGCATCAGCTATCCGCAGGTCGATATCGACTTTCTGTTCAAGTCGGCCAAAGACGCGCAAAGAACCTGGAGTATCTTACCGACGGACGAGCGTGTCGGCGTATGTCTCGAGATACTGCACCAGCTGGGCAAACCCGAATCGCTGTTCGTCAATGCGCACGCGACGGTACATACCGCCGGGCAAAGCTTCATCATGGCGTTTGCTGGCTGCGGCGCTAACGCCCTGGATCGGGGACTCGAGGCGCTCGTCTATGCTTACAAAGCGATGAAGGATGTGCCCGAGACGGCACACTGGGAGCGTCGTTTCGGCGCGTCGGCCGAGACCCGGCTCGATAAGCGTTACCGGCTGATGCCACGCGGCACCTCGGTCGTCATCACCTGCGCCACGTTTCCGCAGTGGAACGGTTATCCAGCGATACTCGCGAGTCTTGCGACGGGCAATCCCGTTATCGTAAAGCCGCACCCGAAGACGACCTTACCGGTGGCGCTGTTCGTTCGTACGATGCGCGAGGTGTTAGCGCAACACGGGCACGATCCGAATCTTGTCACGATGGCAGCCGATACGCGGGAGAATCCGATTACGATCGAACTGCTGCATCATCCCGATACTGCGATCATCGATTTCACGGGTGGCCCGAAATTCGGCAAGTGGATCGAAGACAATTGCCCGAACGCGCTCGTCTACACCGAGACAGCCGGCTGCAATTCCGTTGTCGTCGAATCGACCAATGATTTTCAGGGCATGTGCGACGCCATCGCGCATTCCTTGTGCCAGGCGTCTGCGCAGATGTGCACGAGCGTGCAGAATATTTTTGTGCCGCGCGACGGCATCGATACCGAGACCGGACACGCGTCGTACGATGACGTATGTCGCGGCCTCGTCGCATCGGTCGACAAGCTCGTTGAAGATCCGAAGCAGGCCGCGTATCTGTGCGGCACGCTCGTTGACGAGAATATCTACATGGCTATCAACGCGATGGCAGCTGTTGCAGACGGACATATTCTGCGCCAGTCGGGCCGTTATCAGCATCCGGAGTTCGATAAAGCGCGAACGGCAACGCCGTTGATGCTCACCGTCGACGCAAGCGACAAAGAGCTGTACGGGAAAGAGCACTTCGGGCCGATTTCGTTCGTCATCCGCTGCGACGATGCGGACCACGGGTTGCAGCGTGCGACTGAAGATGTGCGTGAGCATGGTGCAATAACGTCGCACGTGTATTCGACCGATGAACGATTTCTCGAGCGTGCCGAGAATGCTTACCACACGGCCGGTGCATCACTCGCCTGCAACCTGACCGGCATGCCGATCAATTTTGCGGCAGCGTACTCCGACTTTCACGTGACCGGGCTCAACCCGGCCGGCAATGCCTGTCTATCCGATCTCGCATTCGTGGCCGGTCGCTTTCGCATCGTGCAAACGAAGTTTCCCGCCGCGCGGACGAGCTGAAGGGCATGAGCGGTAGCGGCATCTTCGTTGTCGGTATCGGCATGACGCCACTCGGCAAGATGCCGGACCGGTCTGTCAAGGACCTGACGCGTGAGGCGGTGACGAACGCATTGCGTGACGCCGGCGCAAGCGTCGAACAGGTTCAAGCCGCATGGTTCTCGAACACGCGGCAGCCGATGCTCGAAGGCCAGAACACCGTACGCGGCCAGATCGCGCTGCGGCCGCTGGGCTTCGACGGCATCCCGATCGCCAATATCGAGAATGCCTGCGCGAGCGGCAGCACGGCAATGCTGCAGTCGGTCGCGTATCTTAAGGCCGGCATGGCCGATGTTGCGCTGGTCGTTGGCGCAGAGAAGATGTTTTTTCCGGAAAAGCGCGAAGCGATGCTTGCTGCTTTCAAAGGTGGCACGGACATACACGAGATTGTCGCGACCGAGGAATGGATACGCGGGCTCGCGACTGATGTCATTCCGAATGATGTCGACAACACCGCGGAGCGAAGCTTCTTCATGGATGTCTATGCGGCATTTGCGCGCCAGCATATGAAAAGCTTCGGCACAACCGTGCGGCAACTCGCGGCGGTCGCTGCAAAGAACCATCACCACTCGACCATGAACCCGTTGTCGCAGTACCAGGCCGATATGAGCGTTGACGATGTGCTGGCCGACAAAGCGATCTGCTGGCCATTTACCCGCTCGATGTGCGCGCCGATTTCAGACGGAGCCGCGGCGGCCATCGTGTGTAACAAATCATCGCTCGGTTTGTTCGACAAGTCGCGTGCCATCGAAATTCACGGGCTCAGCCTCGCCAGCGGCACGCGGCGAGAAATTGGCGACTACGCGAATCACATCGGACGTCGTGCCGCAGAGCAGGCTTACGCGCAGGCGGGCATTAGAGGTGCCGATGTAGACGTTGCCGAAGTGCACGATGCAACGTCGTTCGCCGAAATTCAGCAGATCGAGAATCTCGGTCTGTGTGCGCAAGGCGAGGGCGGCCCCTTCAGTGAATCGGGCGCCACGAGCCTCGGCGGCAAGGTGCCCGTCAATCCGTCTGGCGGCCTCGTCTCCAAAGGACACCCGGTCGGTGCGACCGGTATTGCCCAGATCTTTGAGCTTGTGACCCAGCTGCGCGGTGATGCCGGCGACCGGCAGGTGCCTGGCGCGCGCATCGGGGTTGCCGAGAATGGTGGCGGTTTCTACGAGGTCGAGGAAGCCGCCACGGCCGTAACCGTGCTGGCGCACTGACATGGCTGCCGTGCCCGGCCTTGCGCAACTCCTCTATGACGGCGCGGCGCTCGATCCGGCGGCGGTCGCGGTCGAATGCGGTGACGAGACGATTACCTACGCCGAGCTGATGCAGCGAGTGGAATCGGCCGGTGCCTCATTGCGACGCCTGCTACCCGATCCGGGCAGCCGTATCGCGCTCTGCGCGGCGAATCATCCCGGGCATCTGGTCGCTTACCTCGCCATTCTGGTTTCGGGTTTCGTCTGGGTGCCACTCAACCCGGCAAACGGGCGCTCGCTGAACTCAGTCATCGCGCAAAAAGCGAAACCGGATTTGCTGCTCGTTGATCCCGAATCCGTCGAACAAGCGCCCGAAGCGTATCGACATTATCTGCTCGACCAGCTGCATGCCGAGCAGCAGGCGTTCGAGCCGACATACGCATCGCCCGATGACGTTGCCGCGGTCAAGTTCACGGGAGGAACGTCGGGCGAGCCGAAAGGGGTCGTGCAATCGCATGGCAACATGCTGGCCGTCATCGAGAACTTGCAGGCTTTCTGCGAGTTTGCGCCGGACGATTGCAATCTCGTGGTCGCGCCGCTGACTCACGGTGCGTCTCATTATGTGCTGCCGGTTCTGGCGGCTGGCGGCCGGCACCGATTCCCGCGCGATCGCTGGCCGGCCTCGATCCTTGCCGCGATGCGGGACAATACGACCGTGACGTTCATGCCGCCGACTCTGATCTACAAATTGCTTCAGGAGCCTGGTTTGTCACCGGGGCAGTTCCCGGCACTGCGCCACCTGACCTTCAGTGCCGCGCCGATGCCGCCGGACCGCATTGTCGAGGCACAATACGCCTTCGGCTCACGCATCTCTTCCCTGTATGGCCAGACAGAAGCGCCGATGACGATCTCTGCTCTCGGCACCGAAGAGATGCGGGACCCGTCTTTGCGAGGCACGGTCGGCAAAGCGTGCGGCAGCAGCCGAATCCGTGTTGTTGACGAAAAAGGCCTCGAGGTATCTGCGGGCACCGTTGGCAACATTGAAGCGCGCGGGCCAATCGTGATGCAGGGATACCTCGATGAGCCCGGTTTAACCGATGCGACAGTACGTGACGGATGGCTGCGCACGGGCGATCTGGGTTTTCTCAGCGCGTCGGGTTACTTGACCCTCGCGGGTCGAGCCAGCGAAGTCATCATTACGGGCGGCTTCAACGTGTATCCGGCCGAGATCGAGAACGTCCTTGCCAGGGTGCCTGGTATACGGGAATGTTGTGCATACAGCGTTTCAGACCGCTACTGGGGCGAACGCATCGAAGCCGTCGTTGTCCGGGATGCGAACAGCGCGTTCTCCGAGGCCGACATTCTGGAAATCGTCAGGCATGAACTCGGCCCGGTGCGCACGCCCAAGGCGCTGCATTTTGTAGAATCGTTGCCGCGAAACGCCGTGGGCAAAGTCGTGCGCCGCGAGATGCCGGATCTTATCCAGTCGTTACAGGAGCGAAGCGATGGCCAGCCCGGTTGAAGGCAAGGTCGTTGCAATCACGGGTGCCGGCAAAGGGCTCGGTCGTGCCTATGCACTCCACTTCGCGGCGCTGGGCGCCAGCGTGATCGTGAACAACCGTCGCCACGAAGGTGAGCGGGAATCCTCGGCCGACCGGGTCGTCGAAGAAATCGTGAGCCGCGGTGGCAATGCTGTGTCCGACTATAGTCCGGTCGAAGAGCCAGACGCTGGCGATCGCTTGCTTGCTACCGCGCTCGAGAACTTTGGCCGCATCGATTGTCTGGTCGCCAACGCCGGCATCATCGAGAACAGGAGTTTTCAGAAGCAAACACTGCGAGGTTTGCGCGACGTAGTCGAGATCAATCTGATGGGTACGATCAATGTTGTCCATCCGATATTTCGCTACATGTGTGGTCGACGCGGTGGCAACATCATTGTCAGTGCCTCGTCGGCAGGATTGTTCGGCGAGTTCGGCCTGCCTGCTTATTCGGCGTCCAAGGCCGCGGTCATCGGTCTGATGCGATCGCTAAGTCTCGAGGGCGCGCCGAAACAGGTCTGGGTCAATGCCATTGCGCCCTATGCTTCGACGCAGATGACCGCCACGCATCTGTCCGACGATGTTAACGCGCAACTCGATGCCGCCCAGGTCGCACCCGTGATCGCGTGGCTCGCGAATTGTGCGTTCGGTGGCGAGATCCTGATTGCAGGAGGCGGCCGGGTCGCAAGAGCGCGAATGCAGACCACGGAGGCGATACCCGTAGCCGAAATCGGAAGTCACGATTGGCGGACGCTGCAATCTGCGGACACGATTCTCGACTTTGAAAGTGCCGGCAGCAATTTTCAGGCTTTTGTCGCCGGTCTTGACGCGGAACACGGCGATTGATCGTCAGGGGAGTTGCCGGGCGGCCCGATACTCCTGATCGATTCTGTCGACGATGTCAGCGAGCGGTTCGACTTTGTGCACCGTGCCGATGCCTTGTCCCGCTGACCAGATGTCCTTCCAGGCTTTCACCTTGGTCTCGGAGCCGGTCAGGTCCATCCCGTCCTTCCTGGGCAGATTGTCCGGATCGAGACCGGCCGCAACGATACTTGGGCGCAGGTAGTACGCGTGCGCGCCCGAAAACGAACTGCTAAGAATCAGGTCGGAGAAATCGGAGTCGACAACCATTTGTTTGTACGGCTCGAACGCGATGCTCTCTTCGGTGGCGATGAAGCGCGTGCCCATGTAGCTCAGTTCGGCGCCGAGAACTTCGGCGGCACGCACGGCCCTGCCGTCGCCAATGGCTCCGGCGAGTATCAGGATCCCGTCGAAGAACTCGCGCACGGCCGGAACGAACGCGAAGCCGGCCATTTGCCCGGTGTGTCCGCCCGCTCCGGCAGATACGAGCGCAAGACCGTCGGCGCCGGCGTCGGCTGCTTTGCGAGCAAGCTCGACGCTGTTGACGTCGGCGATCACGAGACCGCCATAATCGTGCACGGCTTCGATCGCTCTTTTCGGGCTGCCGAGCGCCGTGATGACAATCGGCGGCTGATACTTCTGCAGCAGCGCCAGCTCGGCGTCGAGCCGGTCGTAGGTGCTGTGCACGATGAGGTTCTGCGCCCAGACATCGGTGGTACCCGCGACCTGCTGGTCGCGCATGAGAGCGAGCTCACCCGTAATGCGCTCGAGCCATTCTTCGAACGTATCGATCGAGCGGGCGTTTGTTGAAGGGAACGATCCGATCACACCGGAACGCGCTGCCGCAGTAACGATGTCGGGTCCGGATACGAGAAACATCGGTGCGACGACGACTGGTAAGCGCAAAGACGCGCGCATCTCTGCAAAACGCTTGCGCGCGTCGAATTCAGTTGCTGTCATAGAGAGTCCGGGCTTGCAGATAGTGACTTTCATTATTAGACTAACAAAACTGTTTGCCTGCATCAACGCGGGCAATGCAATGGGGTCGTCTTGGAACTCATCACGCAAGACCTGTTGATACTGCTCTCGACAAATTTCGTCGTCGCTATCGCCGCAGTGGTCGTCTTGTGGCTGGTCAGTATTCCACTACGCGATGTCAGCATCATCGACATGTTCTTCGCGGTCATTTTATTTGCGATTACGGCCGTCAGTTACGTGCTGGGCGAAGGCGTTCCGGTACGCAAGCAGTTGTTGTTGTTACTCGTTGGTCTTTGGGCGCTGCGCATTACGGCCCACCTTATTAAACGCAACTGGGGCCACGGCGAAGATGTTCGTTACACCAAGCTACGAAGCTGGGCGAAGGACGACAGAAGTTTCATCTGGCTCAGTCTGCGCAAGGTGTTCCTGTTACAGGGCGTCGTAATCTGGTTCGCGTCGCTGCCGGTGCAGGTGGCACAGCAATTTACGATACCCGTCGAGCTTGGCTGGCTCGCCTGGCTCGGTACAGCATTGTGGGTCGTCGGTTTCTTATTCGAATCGGTTGCCGATTATCAACTCACGCGCTTTCGTGCGGACCCCGCCAACAAGGGCACGGTGCTGAATAGTGGACTGTGGAAGTACTCGCGGCACCCGAATTACTTCGGCGAACTCTGCGTCTGGTGGGGCCTGTTCCTGATCGCCTGTGACAACCCGATCGGTTTCCTGACCGTTGTCGGGCCGATCCTGTATACGTTCCTGATCGTCAACGTTACCGGCCAACGCACGCTTGACAAGAAACTCGCGCGCGAAAAACCCGGATATGAGGCCTATATGAAGAGTACCAGCGGACTGATACCGATGTGGCCGAAACAGAAAAGGTCTGAGTCATGAGCGGCAGGACGAGATCGACGGTTGACCGGAACCTGATACTCAACAGTCAGGTCGCACAGGGCATGACGGTTATCGGCGATCGCTGGTCGTTCATCATCATCCGTGACATCTACCTCGGCGTACGTCAGTTCGAAGAGTTCCGGCGGCGCAATGATGTGGCGCGCGGCACGCTTGCGGCCCGGCTCAAGTCGCTTATCGAGCATGACATCCTGTACCGGCACCCGTATCAGACCTCGCCGACGCGATACGAGTACTGGCTGACGGAGAAAGGGCTCGACATGTATCCGATCCTGCTCATGAGCTGGGAGTGGGAGACGAAATGGGGCAGGGGACGCTTCCTGCCACCAGTTTTGACGCACAAAACCTGTGGCAAGGACATGCATCCGAAACTTCGCTGCGGCCATTGTCATGTCGACGTGGCGCCACAAGATGTGCGATTTTCGCCGGGCAGGAATTCGCGGTCGGCGAAGAAGGTCCGGCCTCGCTATCAGCGCCGTTCGAAGTCGAAACACGACTCAGACGATGATGCCAATGGTCACGCGTTCACGATACTTGATGTCGTGGGCGATCGCTGGACGTCGCTCGTCGTAGCGGCCGCTTTCTTCGGGCTGCAGCGCTTTGACGATATTGCGTCATCGATCGGCATCGCCACGAATATTCTGGCCGACCGTCTCAAGCTGCTCGTGCAGGTCGGCGTGTTCGACCGCCTGCCGTACCAGGACAGGCCCGTCCGCTACGAGTACCACCTTTCCGAGATGGGCAGAGATCTCTACTCACACACGATTACGATCCATGAGTGGGCGAATCGCTGGCTCATCCGCGAGGGCGAGTCGCCGCTCAACCTTAAGCATAAAACCTGTGGTCAGTCATTAGTCAGCGAAGTAGTTTGCAGCGAATGCAAACAGCCGCTCGTGGCCTCGGATGTTTCGTTCGAAAAGGAATTCCGGCACCGCGAAGCCGTGTAATGAGCTGCGGGGATTCCTGACAGAGAGTCCCTGACTTAGCCGGATCGATTTCGGAAATCGCCCGTTTGCATCGGCCCGGCTGAGCGGCGAGACTAGTCTTTTACCTCAACGCATGGATTTCTCAGGTGGAACTCATTGTCTTTGACCTCGACGGCACACTCCTGAATCGAGCGTCTGCAATCTCCGACTACACAAGCGAGACTTTGAAGCTCCTTTCCGAACGCGAAATTGCCTACACTGTCGCGACAGGCCGCACGCTGCACGGCGCGCGTGCGATTCTTGAGGGCCATCAGTTCCAACTGCCACAGGCCTACAAAAACGGTGTGATGATCTGGCACCCGGAGCAAAGGCGTTTTTCAAGTGGAGCCATGCTGACGGCGGACGAACTCGACAACGTCGTCCGTGCCTGCATCGGCCAGGGCGTTACGCCTTTTGTCTTTACGCTGGACGAAGACCATGAGAGCACCGTGTACCACCCACCGATACAGTCGGACATAGAGCACGAACTGATTCGCAGCCTCGGCATCGAGGAGCACATCAGGGCGCGCGCCCTCGACGAGTTGTCGGCTGACGCCACAATCACTCACGTAAATTCCATCGGCGACAGCCAGGCCATCAATGCGGTGCTCCGCAGCGTCAATGACGAGCCGCATCTCGTAGCCTATTCCGGTATCGCCCTGGAGGACCAGCAATGGCGGTGGCTCGACGTTCACCACAGTGACGCCAGCAAAGGCGGCGCCATCAAGATATTGAAGGAGCTGCTCGGTCTTGAGCGCGTCATCTGTTTTGGCGACAGCAACAACGATCTCAGTATGTTCGAGGCGGCCGACGAAAGCTACGCACCCGCGAATGCCAACGACGCGGTCAAATCCGCCGCCACGGCAGTCATCGGTCACCACGACGACGAGGGCATCGCCCACTTCCTGCGCGAACGCTTTGAGCTGGAGGCCTCCTAGGCAACCACAGCAAAGTGCGCCGTTGAGGCGAGAACGAATCATGCCTCTATTTCGAGCGAACCTGAGATGCTGTTAGCTTAACTTCGAAGTCAGTCAGTCGTCTGATATATCTGAATCAGGTTACCGCAGGTATCGTCGAGAATTGCATATTTTACGCCCATACTCTCGGTCGGCTCCTGAGTGAATTCCACCCCCAAATTCCTGAGGCGAAGAAATTCTGCGTCGAGGTCGTCTACTTCAAAAGCGGTAAATGGAATTCCATCTTTGCGCAATGCTTCTTTCAGCGCCTTCATCGCAGGGTAATCAGCATTCGGTTCCAGCAGCAACTCGGGGCCATCCGTGTCCTCCGGCGATATCACAGTCAGCCAACGGGCGTCTCCAAGCGGTATATCCTTCTCTTTTTTGAAACCCAACTTCTGTGTGTAGAACGTCAACGCTTCTTCCTGATCTCCAACAGACACACTAGCGAGTGAAATCTTCATATTCGTATCCTTCTTTTTTCGCCCGATAGCGGCCTTTCGCGAAAAGGACACATGGGACTGACGGCGGCTATCCCGACGGAATTTATGGAGCGCTATAAGCCTTGTCCCCGTTTCTATACTCTTTCGATGATGGTTGCGGTTCCAATACCCGCCGCGCCCGATACCGCGACAAGCCCGACATTCAGGTCGCGACGCTCCAGCTCGTCGAGTACGGTTCCAACGAGGCTCGCGCCTGTCGCGCCCATTGCATGGCCCAGCGAGATTGCGCCGCCGTTGACGTTGACCTGATCCTCGTCCCAGTCAGTATCGCGAGTGAACTTGATCGACACGGCCGCAAATGCCTCGTTGAACTCGATGAGGTCGACATCCCTCGCCGACATGCCGGCTTTGCGAAGTACGTCGGTTGACGCATCGATGCCACCGGTCAGCGCGAGCAGTTTGTCGGAAGACACGTTGGACATCGCCCGGATTTTCGCGCGGGGCGTCAGCCCGTGTTCGACCTGCGCCTGTTCATTGCCAATGATGACGAGCGACGCGCCGTCGACGATGCCCGGCGAATTGCCGGGATGATGCACGTAGCGGAGCTCATCAAGATCGGTATATGCGGCCTTGAACACGTCTGCATAGCCTTTTTTGCCGAACTCGGCAAACAAGGGTTCGAACGTCGCAAGTTTCTCGATGGTCACGGAACCCCGCACGCTCTCGTCCTGATCCGCGCCGTTGATCGCAACCAACGACCGCGAAAATGCGCCGCTTTGTTGTGCTGCCGCAGCACGTTGTTGGGACTGCACCGCGTACGCGTCACATTCTTCGCGGCTGATGCCGTCGAGGCTGGCGACGAGATCCGCCGCAAGGCCCATCGGCACGAACCCCGCTTTCATAACGACGGCAGGATCCGAATAGAAGCTGGCATTGTCCGAGAGCATCGCGACACGTGACATGGATTCGACACCGCCGGCCAACACCAGGTCATCGACGCTGGTCATCACTTTCATTGCGGCGAAGTTGCACGCGTCGAGTCCCGACGTGCAGTAACGATTGATCGTGATTCCCGAAACACTGTCGGGCAAGCTGCTGTAGAGTGCAGCGACCTTGGCGATATTGCCGCCTTGTTCGCCAACCTGGGTGACGCAACCGAGGATCAGGTCATCGATCGCATCTGCTGCAAATTCATTGCGC
>CAMYMP010000320.1 GCA_947259435.1 uncultured Woeseiaceae bacterium | reverse complement strand
CGCATCGTGTCAGCCGAGTACCAGAATGCACTGATCACCGACGTCTTTACCAACCTGTCCGCGCCCGCGAGTTTTAACGTCCCGCTCGCAGCAAGCAGCGAGGCGATCGAGGAGATCGTCACGACTGCCAGGATGGTCCAGACAGTGGATCTCGCAATTGGACCCGGCACATCGTTCGGTATCAACGAAATCGAATCCTTGCCGAGCATCGCGAGACAGATCCGCGACGTCATTCGAAGCGATCCGCGCGTCAGCCTAGCAAGAGCCGCCAATGGCGCCGGTTCCGGCATCAACTGCCTGGGCGGCACGTCCCGCTCAAACGCTTTTACGATCGATGGCACAATCAATAACGACGGCTTCGGGCTGAACGAAGGCACGGGAACCTCGGCACGATTTGCGTTTCCGATTCCCTACGACATGATCGCGTCGACATCCGTCGAATTCGCGCCGCTTGACGTCCAGTACAGCCAGTTCACAGGTTGCGCGATTAACGTCGTCACCAAGCCGGGTTCGAACGAGTTCCACGGATCCGCGTTTTATCTGTACAACGACGAAGGCCTGACAGGCGACAAACTCGAAGGCGACACGGTCATTTTCGACCCCTTCGAAGACAAGAACTTTGGCTTCGACCTGAGCGGTCCGATCATCAAGGACAGGCTGTTTTTCTCCGTGGCCTACGAAGAGACGGACGAGGGCGGCGTACAGAATACCGGGCCTATCGGCGCCGGATTCGCCAATGAAGACTTTTTGACGCTTGCAGAGGCAAACCAGATTGCGGGTATCCTCTCGAACCAGTACGGGCGCGATGTTGGTCCGATTGTCAGAAGCCTGCCGCAGACCAGCGAACGCATCTTCGCGCGGCTCGACTGGAACATCAACGACGATCATCGTGCCGAGTTGACCTACACGCAACTCGAGGAGCTGAATCTGGACCCAGACGACCTGGGATTCGGCGGCTTTACCTTCAAGGACAACTTTGAAAATGAAGGTATCGATCAAGACACGATATCGCTGCGCTTGTTCTCCAATTGGACGGATAACTTCTCGACCGAGTTTCGCTATTCCCAACTCGACGTAATCGACATTCAGGGTCCATTCGGTGGGGGTGAAGCGCAGGATCCCAACCCGATAGTCCGAATCCAGGTCCAAGATGGCGGAGGTGATGAGATCTTGACGAGCGGCCCGGGATTCTTCCGCTCCGCGAACGATCTCAAGTACACGATCGATCAGCTCAAGCTTTCCGCCGACTACGTTGTTGGCAACCACACCCTGACCTTCGGTGTCGAGCAGGAGACGCGCGATATCTTCAACCTGTTCATACCGGATGCTACCGGCACGATTGTTTTTGATGATATCGCGGCGCTGCAGGCCGGCACGGCAAGTGAATTCTCGTTCAATGGATCGTTCACCCAAGACCCGGCCGATGCGGCGGCGGCATTCGAGCGCGACATCAACAGTTTCTACCTGCAGGACGAATGGCAGGTAAACGATGTCGTGGCACTCGTCGCCGGCGTGCGTTATGACGAGTATTCAACGAGCGACCTGCCGATCGCCAACCCTGTATTCGAGCAACGCTATGGATTCGGTAACAGGCAGACCTTCGATGGACTCGACCTCGTTCAGCCGCGAGTCGGAATCACCTGGGACCTGCCGACGGGAAGGTGGGGCGAGACCCAGCTGAGCGCCGGTTACGGCGTCTTCGGTGGCGGTGATCCCACCGTCCACTTCGCCAACGCCTACCAGAACTTTGGCGGAGCAATTGGTAGTGCCGATGAAGGTGACTGCACCGCGGCCGACCTGGACGTATTTAGCGGCGGTACATCGTTTACCGGCCTCCCCAACTGCCTGCGGACTGCTGCGGCCGCCAGCGCCAACGCCAATACGGGCGCGGTCGCGGCGGTCGACCCGAACTTCGACTTGCCGGCAAACCATCGATGGAGCGTGGGCCTCAATCACGTCATGGAGTCGGACATCGACTTCTTTAACGACTGGACAGTCCGCGCCGACTACATCTACACCGACCACAAGAATGCGGTCGACTGGGTTGACCTGCGGCTAACGCCCAATGGCGTTACGCTGCCGGACGGGCGCCCGCAGTTCTTTGAGGTTGATCCGTTGCTACCCGGATGTACTGCCACGTTTAACGGCATACGACAGGGCTTCAGCAATGCCGGCACCAACGGTGGTCCGTGTGACGACACTCGCAACTCCAATCAGGATACCTTGATGACGAACGGCGTCGAAGGATCGACATCTTCGTTCACAGTGCAGTTTGCAAAGGAATTTGAGTTTTCCGACAGAACGTCTCTCGATTTCAACTTTGGTTACTCGTACCTCGACGCAGAGGTCGGCAACCCGGTCAACAGTTCGACAGCAGGCTCGAGTTACGAAGAGGTTGCGAAGATAACGTTGAACAACAACACGCTGGGGCCGGCACTGTACGCCAACAAGCACAATATCGTGCTCACGGCGAGGTTTAAGCACGAGTGGGCTGACGGTTATCCGTTCTCAGTCGGAATGTTCTTCCAGCGCCGCTCCGGGCGTCCGTTCAGCTATACCTACGAAGATGACACGGTTGAGGACTATTTCGGCGACTCGGACGATGAAGAAAGCGTGCTGATTTACGTACCGACCGGACCCAGCGATCCGCTTATGGATTTCTCGAATCTCAGCGCTTCGCAAGTTACCGATTTATTCGCGTTCCTGGACGAATCGGGCCTGAGCGCTTACGCAGGCGGCATTGCACCGAAGAATGGCTTCAACAGTAACTGGAGCACGGACCTCGATATTCGCTTCCAGCAGGATGTGCGCTTATGGAGAGACCACTCGCTGCAGGTCTTCCTCGATATCGAGAATTTCCTGAACCTGTTGTCGGATAACGAGAACGTCAAGCGCTATGCCGACACGGGTGATATTGAAGAGGGTGTTCGGGTTTTTGAAGTCGCAGGTGCAGGCCTCGCTAACACCGATCAATACGTCATCAACCGAGTGTACTTCGAGGGCAATAATCGCGATGTTGACGATTCGGTCTATCGCATCCAACTCGGAATCCGGTACAGGTTCTAATAACCCGGATGCATGCAGAAATAAGGGCGGCCCTTGTAATGGGCCGCCCTTTTTTATGCGTGAAGTGGAGCCTCGACCTGCTTGATTGCATCGTCCTCCGGATCGTTTTCGATGCGGAAACCAAGTGAGGCAACCAGTTCCAGCATCTTTGTATTGCTGCTCAATACCTGGCCTTCCATGCTGTCAAGGCCCCGATCCCGGGCGATCTCCATTAGGTTCCGCATCAGTCGATGACCAATACCCCTGTTTTGCCAGC
>CAMYMP010000319.1:3410-4666 GCA_947259435.1 uncultured Woeseiaceae bacterium | reverse complement strand
CATTTCGCCAGGACTTCGGATGCGAGAAGGAATCCGGCGATGGCACAGACTGACGTAGCAGCTCCAGGGGAGAGACTTCGGGAGATCCTGGTCGACGGCGAGCGACAGACTGTCGAAACCCTGTTGCATGAACTGCCGCCGGATCAGACCGTCAGGGTACTGTTTCGCCTGAGCGCCGAGGACCAGCAGCGATTACTGAGCATCGTTTCGCCAGACTACGCAGCCGAGTTGCTGGATGATATTCCCGATACACACGCCGCCGACCTGATTGAACAAATGGACGTCGAGCAGGCGGCGCACATCGTCGATGAATTACCAAGCGACGAAGGTGCCGATCTGCTGGGGTCGATGGACAAGGTGGATGCCGACGCCATCTTGGAGGAGATGAGCCCGCGTATCGCTGATCAGGTGCGTGGCCTGATTTCCTATCCCGCGGATGTCGCCGGTGGTCTCATGGAGCCTGAGTCCTTTGCGTACCGGGAGACCATACGGGCGCGGGATTTCCTCAGCGATCTTCGACGCAGACGTAAGGACATCGAGCAGCTCCCCAGCCGGGTGCTGCTGTTGGACAGCGCCGGTCGCCCGACCGGCAGTGTGGATATCACGGACGTGCTGCTCGCGAAACCGGATGCGCCGCTTAAACAACAATCGAAGGACGTGCAGACGTTGCCGACCGATGCGTCGCTGGACGTCCTTGACGAATACTTCGATGATTTCGAGACTTTGGGCGTACCGGTCGTCGATGCTGCGGGCCGGCTGGTCGGGCGCGTAAGACGCAGAGCCGTTCACGAAGCGATCGCGGAGCGCGCACAGAGCGATCAGTTGAAGATACAGGGTATCGTCAGCGGCGAGGAGCTACGTGCGATGCCGGTATTTACGCGGTCCCGAAGACGCCTGTCTTGGTTGAGCGTCAATATTCTCCTGAACATCGTTGCGGCGAGCGTCATCGCGTTTTTTCAGGACACCGTAAGTGCCGTTATCGCGCTTGCCGTATTCCTGCCGATTGTTTCGGACATGAGCGGCTGTTCCGGCAACCAGGCGGTGGCCGTCAGCCTGCGTGAACTGACGCTTGGCATCGTGAACCCGCGCGATGTATGGCGCGTATGGTGGCAGGAAGTATCGGTCGGCCTGATCAATGGCTTTGCTCTCGGCATCCTGTTGTCGATTGCCGCTTACCTGTGGCAGGGCAGCCCGTTGCTCGGCGCGGTCGTCGGACTGGCTCTTGGCCTGAACACGGTGATTGCCGTGTCCATCGG
>CAMYMP010000319.1:0-3326 GCA_947259435.1 uncultured Woeseiaceae bacterium | reverse complement strand
CTTCCTGGTACTGGGGCTGGCGACGCTGGCGTTACCCTGGCTCACCTGATCCAGTAATTCCGGGGACAGTGCAACTGCCACGGGTTGGTAGTGAGACTCATCCTTTATAATTTACTTTTTTCATACTTGCGTATCAATTGACAATCGCAGGATTCACGGACAATTTACTTGACTATTGGTATTAATATGACTTGCGAATTAGTTTACAATTGATGACATGCCCAGGGCCAGTTCGACACGCGATTCGATTCGCCGATACATAGAGGAAAACGGCTCTGCGACGGGTCCGGAATTGGCCGAATACCTGGGCATTACTCGCCAGGCGGTCAGCCTGCACTTGCGTCAACTAATCGCCAACGCAGAAATATTCAAGACGGGATCGACGCGTGCGGCCCGGTATTTTCCGCGGGACACCACAATCGCAGCACGGCGCGTAAAGCGCGACCTTGCTCTCGCTGGCCTCGATGAGTCCGCCGTCTACGAAGACATCGCGATCACGCTAACGCTTTCTCAGCTTCCCGACAATATCGAGTCGATTGCGCACTACGCGTTCACCGAGATGCTCAACAATGCAATCGATCATTCAATGTGTGATCGGTGCGCCATCGAAGTCCGGCTAGACCCTGCGGGATTAGCTTTCACCGTAAGGGACAGCGGCATCGGTGTATTTCATTCAATCGCCGACAAATTCGATCTTCCGGATGAACATGCGGCGATGATTGAGTTGATCAAGGGTAAGACCACAACGAAACCTCACGCACATTCCGGTGAGGGCATCTTTTTTGTTTCGCGGGCGGCCGATCGATTCGTGCTCAGGTCTCATCGACTGCAGATCGAATGGGATCGCGATCGCGATGACGTATTTGTTTCCGAACCGCGTTTCCTGAAAGGAACTCTGGTGCAGTTTGAAATTCGCAAGGGTTCGCGAACCCGCCTCGAAAATGTGTTCGCCGAATTTGCGCCGGAGGAGTACGACTTTCAATTTGAGAAGACTCGCGTCCTTGTAAAGCTCCTGCAACGTGAGTACGTTTCCCGATCCGAGGCGAAACGGCTGCTACACAACCTCGACAAATTTTCCGAGATCGAACTGGACATGCGTGACGTTGCGAGCGTTGGACAGGGTTTTGCCGACGAGGTTTTTCGTGTTTTCGTCTCAGCACATCCTGGGATCGTTGTCCGCACGGTTAACGCCGGCAAGGCGGTCGATGCAATGATCCAGCACGTCAGCGCTGGTGCGGAAAATTAGGATCGCGCCCGCGACTCGATTCGGTTTACAAACGAGCCTGCCGTCGCGCGAGCACGGCACGCTGTACAGAAATACCGATCGCAGCAAGCACCAGTAAAATCGCCAATTTGACAGGCGTCGATATCGCTAACATCCTCCCGGCGCGTCCTCAGCAGGCCAATTCGATTCGTCAATTTGCACAGTTCACTCGCTGATTATCAGCTTACCCGCCAGCCGACTCTAAACTTTTTGCTTATCTTTGGCTGTGTCGGCCCAGCTACGTCGGCGGCGATGTCGACCGTCTGTTTCCCGTTGTGCCGGGCCTGGCACGTTCCAATTCTCGCACGCGGATTCATCTAATTCGCAGCCGCCTGATCTGCGAGCAGCTGCGCGTTGTCGCGCCTGACGCGGCCGGCAGGGATACCAACATCACCGGCGCGCAGCGTTGCAAGAGCATTGGATTTTTCGGCGCCGGTCACCAGCCACAGGATGCGTCTTGCGCGATTGATCGCCGGGTACGTCAGAGTCATCCGCCGCCTGCCTTGATACGGACCGGCGAGCGCCACATCGCTATCGACAACGTCCAACACGGGATCGGCGGGAAATAATGACGCGGTGTGGCCGTCGGATCCGAGTCCCAGATGCACAAGGTCCAGAATTGGCGGAGTGCCCGCTCGCGCCTGCAGCGCCGCAACATAGTTATTACAGGCAGCATTCAGGTCGGTCGAGTCCACGGGCATCGGGTGAATCTGTTCGTCGCGCAGCCGCACGCCCATGAGGCTTTTGCGAAGTTGCGTCAAGTTTCGATCGGCGTGGTCGGCTGGCACAACGCGCTCGTCCACCTGAAAGATGTACGTGTGCTCCCACGAAAGCGCTTCAAGCGCGAGAAATCGAAACGTGACCCAGGGCGTGCGTCCCCCGCTAAGCGCAACGATAAAACGCCCCCTGGCAGAAATTGCGTCACGAGCTGCCGAGGCGATAATTTCGGCGCCACGTTTCGCAACTGCTTGTGCGTCCTCGAGAATCTCGACGTCCATCGCCTAGTCCGTGACGATCGGGTTCTGCCACCCGTGGAATGGCGCCACTTGCTGAGCCACTTCTCGGGGACCCCAGGACCCTGGTTCGTACGCATAAACCGGCGTTTCTGCTTTCACCACCGGATCCACGATCCGCCAGGCTTCTTCAACATAATCCTCACGAGCAAACAAAGTCCGGTCACCCGCCAAAGCGTCACTCAGGACACGCTCGTAGGCATCCTTTTCCTGCGCGCCGGGCCGGCTGCTTGCGATTAGCTCGGTAGGCTGTCCCACCATCTTGTCATCCGCATCCATTACGGTTACCCCGAGCGCGAGGCTGGTGTCGGGGCTGATGCGAAAACGAAAATGATTGGGATCTCCGGTCGCGGTCGGGAATATCCTGGGCGCGTGATGCAGGCGCACAATAACTTCGGTACAGGTCACTGGCAGCGATTTCCCGGCGCGAATGTAAAACGGGACACCGGCCCAGCGCCACGAATCGATCTCAAGCATTATTGCGGCAAAGGTTTCCGTGTCTGAATTCGGTGAGACACCACTCTCCTGCAAATAACCTCGAAACTGCCCGCGAATAACGTTTCTCTTCTCAATTGGCGCAATCGACTTGAGCACTTTAACCTTTTCATCGCGCATGGATTCGCTGTCGAGCCGCGCCGGCGGTTCCATCGCCAGATTGGCCAGGACCTGGAACAGGTGGTTCTGTATAACATCGCGAATGGTGCCGACCTGGTCGTAAAAAACGCCGCGACCCTGAATGCCGAAACTTTCGGCCATCGTGATCTGTATGCTCTTGATGTATTTTCGGTTCCAGAACGACTCCAGGAAGGCGTTTGCAAAACGGAAGAACACCATGTTGTGCACCGGTCGCTTGCCGAGGTAGTGATCGATTCGGAAGATGTGACTCTCGTCGTAAACACTGAGCAGGATTTGATTCAGCGCCTGCGCCGATGCGAGATCACGTCCGAACGGTTTTTCGACAATCACTCGGCCATTTTTCTTGCAACCCGATTTCGCCAGCTGCTCGACGACTGTGGAAAACAGTGCCGGTGGTATCGCCAGATAATGCG
>CAMYMP010000318.1 GCA_947259435.1 uncultured Woeseiaceae bacterium | reverse complement strand
AACGGACCCGAACGATGCCGACACGGACGGTGATGGTATTCCCGACGGTACCGAGAACACTGATGCTGATAACGATGGCATCAACGACGGCCTCGATACGGATTCCGACAACGACGGCATTCCCGATGCGATCGAAGCCGGACCGACGCCCGACATGCCGATCGACTCTGACAACGATGGCACGCCTGATTTCGTTGACGGGGATTCCGATAACGACGGTATTCCGGACGGTATCGAAGGCTCGGGTGACACCGATACTGACGGCTTCGCTGATTATCGCGATCGCGACAGCGATGATGACGGTATTCCGGACACGGTCGAAGACGATATCGCGATTGGTGTTGATAGCGACGACGATAACATCGATGACGGATACGACGTCGACATAACGCTCGGCAGCGACATGGACAACGATGGCGTCGATGACGCAATCGCGCCGCGTGATACCGACGGCGACGGTGATCGGGACTATCTCGATATTGATGCCGACAACGACGGCATACCGGATACGGTGGAAGCAGATCTCGACGTGCTGGCGGATGGCGATGGTGATCAGATCAACGATGTCTACGATGTCGATGTGACGCTGGGGACGGACGGCAACGGCGATGGTGTCGATGATGCCGTCAGCCCGACCAATACCGATCTGGATGCGGTGCCCGACTACCGCGACCTCGACAGTGACAATGATTCGTTGCTCGATGTTACCGAGGCGGGCGGCATTGATGCCGACGGCAATGGCATCATTGACTCGCTGGCTCTCAACGAGGGCACGCTCACGACGCCGACGGACAGTGATGTCGATGGTATTGGTGACTGGCGCGAGGTCGACAGCAACAATGACGGCGTCAACGACATCGTCGGCACGACGTTTGCGGCAGAAGATTCCGATGGTGATGGTGTTGTCGATGACATCACCGATACCGATGGTGATGGTATTGCCGATGTCGTGGACCAGCTGGATGGCTTCGGTACTGCGCCTGACTCGGACCGCGATGGCATTTTCGATGACACCGAAGGCACGACCGACACGGACGGCGATGGTTTGCCGAACTTCCAGGACACGGACAGTGACAACGACGGCATTCCGGATTCCACCGAGGCCGGACCGGATCCCAACACTCCGGTCGATACCGATGGTGATGGCATGCCGGATTACATCGATACGGACAGTGATAATGACGGTCTCGACGATGCAATTGAGGGCACCGATGACAGAGATAACGATGGCGTTCCTGACTACATCGACGTTGACGGGGTTCTCGAGACAGCCGTCTCGGGTTCGGGTAGCGTGGGATGGCTGCTGCTGCTTGCTTTGGCAGCGGTCATCGTAATACGGCGTGCAAGGACAAGCGCCGCAGCGATGGCGGTCATTGCCGGTATGAGTCTCAATTTGGTAATGATTGACGACGCGAGTGCCGATTCATTGTGCGGACACTACACTGAACCCGGAAACGGCGAGTATTACTACGGCGGTAGCGATCCCGAACGGGATGATGCCGGTTTTGCGGCCTGCTGGTACGGTGGCCTGGGCCTCGGCTATTCGTATGTATCGCCAGACAAAGAGGCGCAGAACTTCTTCCACGATACGAGCGAGAATCACGATGCCGGTTGGCACCTGTTCATTGGCAAGCAGTTCTCACCACACTGGTTTGCTGAACTGAAGTACGCGGACCTTGGCGAGGCCGGTATCACCAATCGGAATCCCGCGATAGCTGCCCTGTATCCGAATGCAGCGATCACTTACAAGGTTCCATCGCTGATGGCAGGCTATCAGTGGCGCGTGGAAGAAGACCTCAAACCGTTCGCGAAGATCGGGCTGTCCTCCATCAGCAATAGTGCCAAAGGCGGTCCGGTGCCGTTCGAAGAGCAGACGTCGGTGCAGATCGCATTCGGGGCCGGGCTGCGCTACGACTTCGGGAGGAGCCCGTGGTTCCTGCGCGGCGACGTTGATTTTTACGATCGCGACGCCTGGTACGCGGGCGTTTCGGTGGGCCTGTTATTTGGTCCCAAGCCGGATTCCCGACCCTATGTTGCGCCGCCCGCGCCAGAACCTGCGCCCGAGCCGGAACCCGCGCCGCCACCCAAACCGATGCCCGACCCGGACACGGACGGCGATGGAGTGCTGAATGAGCGAGACCAGTGCCCGGGTACGGCGCTTGGTGTGGCGGTCGACGGTCGTGGCTGTGAGGTTCAGGCTGAAATCAGACTGCCCGATGTGCGATTTGAAACAAACTCGGACCGTCTGCGGCCCGGCGCCGAACGCAGCCTGAACGACGCGGCAGATACGTTGATTCGCAACCCGAGTCTTCTGACTGAAGTCGCCGGTTATACCGACAGTCGGGGCGACGCGAACTACAACCGCGGTTTGTCGGAGCGACGTGCGAAAACGGTGCGCGACTACTTAATCAACCACGGCGTCGATGCGAATCAGCTGACGTGGCGCGGCTACGGCGAAAGCAATCCGATCGCCGATAACGAAACAGCAGAAGGACGGGAACAGAACCGGCGTGTCGTGCTCCGAATTCTGGAGCGCTGATACAACACGCCGGAACGGCTCAGTCTTGGTCAGGTCGCGGACGCTTTCGCGATCGCGCCGATCGACGCGTCGAGCATTGCGTCAAACTCGGCTTCACTTTGCTGCGCAGTAAGGCCTTCTGACAGGGCACGAGAGAAGCTCGCAACCATGCCGTTGTTGCGTGACAGGCGCTCGTTGGCTTCGTCCCGCGAATAGCCGCCCGACAGGGCAACCACGCGAACGACGTTCGGATGCGCGATGCAGTCGGCATAGAGGTTCACTTTTTCCGGCAGCGTCAGCTTCAGCATGACGAGCTCGTCTTTACCGAGGCTGTTCAGCTGTTTCATGATTTCAGCGTGCAGCAGATCTTCCGCTTTGGCTTTGTCCGGGCAGTGGATGTCAACTTCGGGCTCGATAATCGGCACGAGACCCGCGGCAACGATCTGCTTGCCGATCTCGAACTGCTGATCGACGACGGCTTTTACTCCGGCCGGGTTGGCATGCTTGATGACCGAGCGCATCTTGGTGCCGAAAACGCCGTTGGCCTTGGCTTTCTTCAGCAGGTCTGGCAGGTTCGGCATCGGCTTCATGATCTGGGCGCCGTTTTCCTCGGCAGCCAGCCCCTTGTCGACCTTCAAAAAAGGTACGACGTTTTTTACGTTCCAGAGATACGATGCGGTCGGCTGACCTTCGATCTCGCGATCCATCGTGTTTTCGAACAGAATAGCGCCAAGGATGCGATCACCACCAAAAGACGGGCTGGCGTGCTGCCGCCACTCTGGTCCAGGGCGGCGATAAATCCGGGGGCTGCGCTTACTTTTTCCAGTTGTTTCTTATAGTTGTTCACGGTCACTCTCGATAGTTTAAGGGATGGCGAAAAAATGGAGATCCGGATTGTACAGCAAGCGGGCCGCGCAATCTCATCGGCAGGCCGCCCGCAATTTCGAAAACAGGAAGTCGTTCTGGCCGAGGAAGCGTGCATACCGGCTTTCCAGCGGGCCGCCTTTCGCGCGCAGGAGTTTCCTGGCCAGTCTCTTTTCCTCTATCGGCCAGGATGAGAGCTCGGTCGCTGCCAGGATCGGTGCCAGCTGACGAAACGCATATTGTTCCGATCTCGACCACGTTGTGAGGTTGCGAATACCGAGCGCTTTTGACACGCGCTTTACGATATTGGATTCAGCTTCGGCGCGAGTGCCACCACTTGCATCGCCGAGTTCGTGAGTTGCCAACATGGATGCCGTTTCGAAACCCTCTTCATCGAAGAACTCTGTGGCGCGCGCGGCAGGCAATGTCAGGTGCATGTCGCAGGATGCAAGGCGCCGAAGCGTGTCAATGCCGCAACGATAACTTCTGTTTCGTCGCATCTTCTTGTACTCGGCCACTGCCAACTTGCGGATTGTCGGAGACACGGATCGAAACCCGAGTCGATAATAAAACCAGTAAGCACCGCTCTTGAGCGCCTCGTCGTTTTCAGCGCCGAACTGAAAAGGATTCGCAATGAAACGCGTACATCCAACCAGGTGATGGTAGACGCGCATGACCTGCAACCAGAGAAATGCCGCTTCGCTGCCCCGGTATTCGTCGAAAATATTGACGCCGGTGTTGGCCTGTCGAAAAAAGATACTCGAGCCGCCGTAGCCGATAGGCACCCCGTTGGACAGAATCAGGAACCCCATCGTGCATTCCAGCGGATACCGAAAAAGCTCACGCAATCCGAACACGGCAATTGACACACCTCTGCCGACGTTCGCGAGAAACACTTCGTGCGGGTTGGCATGGTTGAAATGAAAGGTCTCGCGATGCCGCGCCGCGAGTGATGCCATCGCCACGTCTATCAGCATCCGGCCTGCACCGACGGACAGTTTCGGCATCGACGATAACGGTCGTTGTATCTCAGACTTCGTGTTTCGCCCGGCCTTGCGCAGGCCGCGAGTTCGAGGGACCACGTCTCGCACAGGAAAGACATTTCTTGACTTCGAGAACTTCGAGTCATGCAGGGACCACGCGAGTGGCAAGTTGGCGGACTCATGAAGTTGCGGCAAGACAGGTAAGGACCGCAATGTGCGCAGTTGTGCGAACAGCCAATCGAAGTCCGTGCCTTCGGCTTTCGCCGCGACAATGTCCATCCACTCCTGGCTCGTAACGGCGCCGCTGTCGAAAAAATCGGTCTCAACAGGAAGCAATAGCTGCATCAGCAGTTCATCGAGCCGGGTCGTGTCGCTGTCGACGTCTTGCCAGTCGATCGAAACCTCGCCCGGAGCATTCTTGGCAAGCCAACTGGCAACTTCAAAAGAGAACGGATAATGCACCGTTGTGCCGCCGATACCCGTATCCCAGAGCCCTGTGCGGGCAGTCTTATTGAGCCGATTGACGCGTTTTTCGAACGCAAGCAGTGACTCTTCGGCTGCGTCAAACAATTCTTCCGAGTCGGGAAACGCACGAATGAAGCACAAGGCGTCGTGGTACTTCCTGAGGTCGTTTACCGAGGAAACATGAGTGGATTGAAGATGCCTGACCAGGTCCAGTTTTTCGCTGGCGGACGCCGGATCGAAACGCCGCCTGATGCTGGCGAGGTGCTTAATCTGGCTTCGGCTTGCTCCGTGTTGCTTCATCGGCAATCTTCTCTGGCCATTGTTTGTCGCGCTCATGCACAATAGTCCAATGAAACATACCGCAGCAAG
>CAMYMP010000317.1 GCA_947259435.1 uncultured Woeseiaceae bacterium | reverse complement strand
GACGCGCGATCGGCATCGGCAGAGAGCAATGTGTCCAGACGTTTCTGCAGCGTCTGCCAGCTTTCGAACGCAGCTTCGGTCGCGAGCCGTTTGTCCGTTAACTCGCCGAAGTAATCGAGCAGTTCCCGCTGTACAGGCCGGCGGCCCAGGGACTGATGAAAATGCTGACCGTGTATATCCAGTAGAAATTCGCCAAGTGATTTTAACTGCTGCATGGTGACCGCATTGCCATTGATGAATGCCCGTGAGCGTCCGTCAGCACCGATAACGCGGCGCAGCAGGCAAGCGTCATCCTGATCGAGCGCTTGCTGTTCGAGCCATCCAGTCACCAGCGGCAAGGCCGAGACATCGAACTCGGCGCTGAATTCGGCGCGCTTTGCCCCGTTTCGAACCAGCTGACTTCCGCCGCGTTCGCCAAGGACCAGACCCACCGCGTCAACCAGAATGGATTTGCCGGCACCGGTTTCCCCGGTGAGGACGGTCATGCCCGGCTCAAACTCGACAGAGATCTTATCGACGATGGCAAAGTCTCGAATCTGCAGCCTGGTCAACATTGTCTATCTGCGATCCTCATTTCGCTTGCGGCTGTCGCGCCCCCAGTAGAGCTTGGAACGAAGTATGCCGTAAAAATCGTATCCCGGCGGATGGATCAGCTTGATGCGCTTTGTCGCCTTGTTGACCGTGAGTAAATCGCCGGGGCGGATCGCGCCGACCGAATGGCCGTCGATCACGACGTCTGCCTGCGAATCTTCCCGCGCGAGCAGTCGAATCTCGATAGGCTGGTTGGCGGCAATAACAATCGGCCGGTCGGTCAGCGTGTGTGGGCAAATAGGTACGACCACGAGGGCATCTAGCTGTGGCTCGATAATGGGTCCGCCACAGCTGAGCGCATAGGCCGTCGAGCCGGTCGGCGTCGCAATGATAAGGCCATCACCCGAGTGGGTGTTTACATACTGACCTGCGACGCTGGCCTCGATGTCAATCATGCGGCCGGTCTCCCGGCGCTGCAGGACAACGTCATTGAATGCAGTTGCGGTGATCGTATTGCCGTCTGCCGTCAGGAATTGTGCATCGAGTAGCAGCCGCGCCTCGACCGTATATTCGCCATTGAGAATGTGGTCGACACTGGCCAGCATCTCATCCGGGGATACATCCGCGAGGAAGCCGAGCCGGCCGCGATTGATGCCGAGCAACGGCACGTCGCTGTTGAGCGAGAGATTGCCGGCATACAGCATCGTGCCGTCGCCGCCAATTGCGATCATCAGGTCGACCTCGGCGGCAAGGGATGATTCGGCCATGCGCTTGACGGGTAGATCGAGCGTCATTTGGTCGCTTGCAAAGACGTCGATACCGGCTTTTGTCAAATGAGCGGCGAGCGACGTCATAGGCTCGGCGAGGCGTGGATCGTCGTGACGGCCCAGCAAAGCGACTTTTTGAAATTCTCTGCCCATCGTTAGTCTGTCATCCCCTTGACCCACCGCCGAGCCGTTGCTAGCGTGCTGAAAGATACCCTAACATAGCGACAGGCTTGCGAATTTTTCGTATTTCTTGCGAATGTCTGCAGAAGCAATCAATAACCCTCCAAGCGATCGCGCGCAACAACTTTTGCGCGTGTTGATACAGCGCTATATTCGTGAGGGGCAGCCCGTCGGTTCGAGGACTTTGTCGAAAGACTCGGGTCTCGATCTCAGTCCCGCGACGATTCGTAACGTCATGTCCGATCTGGAAGACCTAGGCCTGGTATCGGCGCCGCATACGTCCGCGGGACGGGTGCCGACGCCAAGGGGTTACCGGCTGTTTGTCGATACGCTCATTCGCTATCGGCAGCCGAAGCATGGCGACATCAGCATGTTGAAATCAAAGATTCAGAGTAAGGCCGACGACGCCGATGCGCTGGTGGCGTCTGTGTCGAGAATGCTCTCGGAGATCACGAGCCTGGCTGGCGTTGTCACGGTGCCCCGCGGTCAGCACCCGGCGCTGCGTCAAATCGAATTTTTGCCCCTGTCCGAGAACAGGATTCTGGCGATAATCGTTATTAACGACCGCGAGGTACAGAATCGCATACTTCACACCGACAGAGACTACACGGCCTCGGAACTGCAGCAGGCCGCGAACTATATCAACGAGCACTATGCGGGCATCGAAATGGAGCAGGTCCGAGACAAGATAGTGGATGACCTCGAATCGACCCGGAACTCGATGAATCAGGCGATGCACGACATTATCGCTGTAGCGCAGTCGGCGATGGAGGGAGCCTCGCATCCGGGCGGAGAATACGTGCTGGCAGGCGAGACCAAACTGATGGACTTCGCTGAACTATCGGATGTGGACACGCTGCGGCGGCTCTTTGATGCGTTCTCCCGAAAGCGCCTGATTCTCGATCTGCTGGATCGCAGCATTCATGCTGATGGCGTTCAGATATTTATAGGCGAGGAGTCGGGCTTTCAGATTCTCGATGACTGCAGTGTCGTGACCGCTCCGTATCAACTGGACCACGACTCGATTGGCGTACTGGGCGTAATCGGCCCTACGCGCATGGCCTACGATCGGGTGGTCCCGATCGTCGATATTACGGCCCGCCTGCTCAGATCCGCGCTGGGTCAGTAGCCGAGCAATATAAATTTGAGTCCTGGCCCTTGATATTTGCGGGCGCGTCCCCAAACTCCACACTTCATTTGAGAAGGCCAATGCCATGGGGAGCAGATGCCAATGAATGGACAGCCCGAACGCCCTGAGGCCAAGCCCGACGATGACGGTCCCGCCTCGGACGCCGATACTGCCGAGCCGATACAGGATCAGAATAACGTTGAGGCGGCGCTAGCGGAACTGCAGGCCAAAGCCGACGAGAACTGGGACCGCTACCTGCGCGCGGCCGCTGAGACCGAGAATGTCCGCAAGCGTGCAAGCCGCGATGTGGAACAGGCACGCAAATTTGCACTTGAGAGTTTTGGCAGAGAACTCCTGGCGGTCCGGGACAGTCTTGAAATGGGGCTCGCCGCGGGCCAGTCCGCCGACGCAAAAAGTCTGCTTGAAGGCAGCGAAGCAACCCTGAAATTGTTGGCCGTAACGCTTGAGCGCTTCGGTGTTTCGGAGATCGATCCCGAGGGTGAGCCGTTCGATCCAGATCTGCACGAGGCCATGACAATGCAGCCCTCGGCCGATGTCGAACCCGGCTCGGTCTTGACCGTAGTTCAGAAAGGCTACTCGCTGAATGGCCGCTTATTACGTCCTGCGCGGGTGATTGTGGCGTCCGAACCACCCCAGGAAGAGTCCAATGAGTAGCTAAAACTGGCCGGAGCAGCTTGAAAGGAACCCCGGCGGCCCCACTTATG
>CAMYMP010000316.1 GCA_947259435.1 uncultured Woeseiaceae bacterium | reverse complement strand
GCCACAGGGTTCTGCGGTGACGCCTTTCTCGCAGTTCAGGGCTTTCGCCAGAATGCGCGCGATCGTCGTCTTGCCGACGCCGCGCGTGCCGGCGAACAGGTAGGCGTGATGCAGTCGTCCGGATTCCAGCGCATTCATCAGCGCCTGCGTGGAGATCGACGAGGGGAGATTTGTCGATCTGATCGAGGTGGATGCTGCCTCCAGGACCAAGGTCGACGATACGCGCGATCTGCTGGATAACGTGCAGTACGCGCCTGCGCGTGGCCGGTACAAGGTGTATCTGATCGACGAGGTGCACATGCTGTCGAAGAGTTCGTTCAATGCGCTGTTGAAGACGCTGGAAGAGCCTCCGCCGCACGTCAAATTCCTGCTGGCCACGACCGATCCGCAAAAACTCCCGGTCACGGTGCTGTCGCGCTGCCTGCAGTTCAACCTGACGCGGCTGACGCCGCGTCTCATCCAGGACCGGCTGGCAAAAATCTGTGAGGCCGAGGATATCGAAGCCGACAGTCCGGCATTGGCGATGATTGCTCGCGCAGCTGACGGTAGCCTCCGCGATGCGCTGAGCTTGCTCGACCAGGCTATCGCCTACTGTGGCGGTAAGGTCGAAGAAGCGCCGGTGTCGATCATGCTCGGAACCATCGATCGCGACCACGTATCGCGATTGATCGCACTGCTCGCGGCGAATGATGCGGCAGGCATAATTGATGCACTCCGCGAAATTGACGAGCAGTTTCCCGACTATGCGCGGTTGCTCGAAGATCTTGCGCGTGATCTGCAGCAGATCGCCGTGTATCAGGTCGTAGGACGTATTGATAGCGAAGACGACATGCGCGATGAACAGGTCGCTGCGCTTGCCGATGCATTGTCACCAGCAGATGTGCAACTTTTCTACCAGACCGCCTTGATTGGCAGGCGCGACCTGCATCTCGCGCCCGATCCGAAGAGCGGGGCAGAGATGACGATGCTACGCATGCTGGCATTCCGACCAGCGCAGGCGAGTTCCCCGAACAGCGCAGCGGAGGGCGGCGGTTCTGCCGGCAGGTCGATAGCCACGAAGAAATCTGCGACGCCTGTCGTCAAAGTCGCGCAGGGAAAGAGTGCAGCACCATCGCCCGCCGGCAAGTGGCAGGACCCCAACTGGAAAGAACTGGTGCCGCAACTTGGGCTGACCGGTGCCGACAGACTGCTGGCGGCGAGTTGTGCATTGCTCAAGCGTGAGGGCAATACGGTATTTTTCAGCCTTGATCCGGCGTCGGAGTCGTACCTGACACGACAACGCAAAGAGTCTCTCGCCGCTACGCTGTCGCGATATTTCGATGAACCATTGGCGGTAGACATCAGCATCGGCAAAGCAGCGGTCGAATCACCGATGCAGGAAGAATCGCGGCAGACAAATGAACGCTTTGAAGCCGAGCGCGTCAAACTCGAGGCAGACCCGAACGTGCAGGCGCTGAAAGACATGTTTGGCGCCGAGCTGAAGACCGATTCGATCAAGTTGAACAATCCGCCGCAAAGCGAATAAGTCAGGAGCACAGAATGAAAGGTGGCATCGGCCAGCTCATGAAGCAGGCCCAGGAAATGCAGGCCAACATGAAGAAGGCCCAGGAAGAAATGGCGGCGCTGACGGTTACCGGAGAGTCGGGTGCTGGCGTCGTCAAGATCACGATGACCTGCCAGCATCAGGTGCAGTCGGTCGAAATCGATAACTCGATGATCGGCGATGACAAGGAAATGCTCGAAGACCTGATCGTGGCGGCCTTTAATGACGCGACGCGCAAAGTCGAGGCGACGGTGCAGGAGAAGTTTTCTGGCATGGCTTCCGGAATGGGTCTGCCACCCGGAATGAAGCTACCGTTCTAAGCACGTATGTCGTATTCGCCACTTCTGGTACGCATGATCGACGCTTTGCGATGCATGCCCGGTGTGGGCCAAAAGTCTGCGCAGCGTATTGCTTTTCACCTGCTCGAACGTGATCGTGAGGGCGCAGGCAATCTGTCGTCGGCGCTGGCGAACGCCGTCAAGGGTATCGGCCACTGCAGCCGATGCCGGATGTTTACCGAACACGAGTTGTGCTCGATTTGCTCGGCCAGCGGCCGCGATGACACTCAGCTCTGCGTCGTCGAGTCCCCGGCCGACGTCATGGCGATCGAAGATGCCACCGGGTTTCGCGGGCTGTATTTCGTGCTGATGGGGCACCTGTCACCGCTTGACGGGATCGGCCCGGAAGAACTCGGGCTCGGCGTCCTGGAAGAACGCCTCAAGGATGAGACCGTGGCCGAAATGATCATCGCGACAAATCCCACGGTCGAAGGTGACGCCACGGCGCACTATCTTGCGGATATGGCGGCGAGATACAGTGTTCAGGCGTCGCGCATTGCGCATGGTGTGCCACTGGGCGGCGAACTCGAGTATGTCGACGGGGGTACATTGTCACACGCGTTTTACGGTCGGCGCGTTGTCGATTAGGAGAGAATCATGACTGCCAGTGACTGTCTGTTCTGCAGAATCCTCGAAGGGGAAATTTCTGCAGACGTTATTTACGAATCGGATTCCGCGCTCGCCTTTCGCGACATCAATCCCCAGGCGCCGACGCATGTGCTGATCATTCCCCGCAGGCACATCACGACGATCAACGATCTTGATGCGGGCGACGAACAACTGGTCGGCGAGTTGTTTACGGCTGCGAAAGCCGTGGCGGCGCAGGAGGGGCTCGCCGAGGACGGCTACCGTACGGTCATGAACTGTGGTGAAGGAGCCGGACAATCCGTGTTCCACATTCATCTGCATCTGCTGGGTGGGCGGTTGCTGAACTGGCCGCCGGGTTGACGAAAGGACTTTCATGGCTAATCGAACGATTTCGCTGCTTGCGTGTTTGCTGACGGCAAGTGCATTTGCTGAAGATTTCGACTACGAGATCGGTGGCACCTATGTAAGGTCCGAGTCGGACTCTTCGAGCGATCTGGTGCTCGGTGGTCCAATGCCGGGCGTGGGCATGGTCCGCAGTTCGTCGGATGCGGATAACTTCGGTATTTTCGGAACCTGGTATTTTGCCGGGCTGTCAGACGACGAAGGCCCGAAGTCCAGGGCAGCGTTTCTGAGTCGCGCTTCGGGCCTCACATTGGCCTATTCACGGGGCGACGGGTCGTTCACCTCTACTTCGGTCGGACCGATTCTGCCGCCCACGACAACGCGCGGCGATTCGTCGACCGATGCGTTATCGGCGAACCTGCGCTACGTGTGGCGGGACAGCGGTTGGTACGGTCTGGCCGGCATTTCGCACGTGGAATCAGAGTCCGAGACGCGGATAGACGGCAATGTAGTGTCAATCGATTTCGATGCGA
>CAMYMP010000315.1 GCA_947259435.1 uncultured Woeseiaceae bacterium | reverse complement strand
GGCTATTCGAAAGCCGGCATCGACATGGTATTCGGTCCACTCGCCGACACCAATATTGTCGGTTTCAGTTTTGCTATTAACGTCCTGCCGATCATCATCTTCTTCGCTGCTCTGATGTCCGTCATGTATCACCTGCGCATCATGGAGTGGGTCGTGAAACTCGTCGGCGGGTTTTTGCACAAGGTAATCGGTACCGGCGCCGTTGAATCGATGAACGCCGCCGCGAACGTTTTCGTCGGTCAGACCGAGGCGCCACTCGTTGTCCGGCCTTACCTGAAGAACCTGACGGAGCCGCAGATGTTCGCGGTCATGGTCTCGGGCCTCGCTTCCATTGCGGGCACGGTCCTGGCCGGCTACGTCCTCATGGGCGCGGAACTCAAATACCTGCTCGCTGCCGCGTTCATGGCCGCCCCAGGTGGCCTGCTTATGGCGAAGATCCTGATGCCGGACGAACACATCGTCAAAGCCGGTGAGCATGAGAAGCTCGTCATGGAACCGAGTCAGCACCGCAACGTCATCCTCGCTGCTGCTTCGGGCACGACCGACGGTCTGCGCCTGGCCGCGAATATCGGCGCGATGCTGATCGCGTTCGTTGCCCTGATTGCCCTGTTTAACGGCATCGTCGGTGGCATTTCCGGGTTGTTTGGCTACGAGCGGACATTGGAAAAGATCCTCGGCTGGATTTTCAGGCCTCTCCTGTTCCTGCTCAGCGTTCCCTGGTCTGAGGCACAGGCCGCCGGCGCATTGTTCGGCGAGAAACTAATTCTCAACGAATTTGTCGCATTCAGTCACCTCACGGAGCGACTTGCCGGCATGAGTGAACGAACGCACGCAGTCGTAACATTTTCACTTTGCGGCTTCGCGAATTTGTCATCCATCGCGATCCTCCTTGGCGGCCTGGGCGTGCTTGTTCCGGAGAAACGCGACCTGATCGGTGTGCTGGGTATCAAGGCCGTTTTGGCAGCGTCGCTGTCGAATCTTATGAGTGCTGCGCTGGCAGGGCTGCTGCTGACGTTCTGACACGATGGCGCCACGCCCAATCATTATCGACTGCGATCCGGGCCAGGACGATGCCGTAGCGCTGTTTCTTGCCATGTCATCGCCCGATGAGCTGGACATTCTTGGTATCACGGCAGTAGCTGGCAACGTGCCGCTTGCGCTCACGCAGCGCAATGCACGCATGATGTGCGATATTGCCGGGCGCGCGGATATCCCTGTGTTTGCGGGCTGTGAAAAACCCATGGTTCGAGAGGCGATCACTGCCGAATATATTCACGGCAATACCGGTATCGATGGAGTGAATGTTTTTGAGCCGGATACGCCACTGCAGGAAAAGCACGCGGTCGAATTCATCGTGGAAACACTTCTCGACGCAGAAAAACACTCGGTTACGTTGGTACCAACAGGGCCATTGTCAAACGTTGGCACAGCCATTGAGAAGGAGCCAGGAATACTGCGGCACGTGAAACAAATTGTGGTCATGGGCGGCGCGATGCGCGAAGGTGGCAATCGCTCACCTTCGGCGGAGTTCAATATCCTGGCGGATCCGCAGGCGGCCGAAATCGTGTTCGCATGTGGCAGGCCCATTACGGTCATGGGGCTCGATGTAACTCACCAGGTTCTGTCGACGCGTGAACGCGTTGCAGGCATCCGGGCCCTCGAAAACTCCGTAGCAGAAGCGACCGCCGGGATGCTCGGCTTTTTCCACCGTTATGACACCAAGAAATACGGATCAGAAGGTGCGCCACTCCATGATCCGTGCACGATCGCCTGGCTGCTCAAGCCGGAACTTTTTCAGACCCGGATGTGCAATCTCTCCGTCGAAACGGGATCGGAATTGACGATGGGGCATACAGCGGTCGATTTTTGGCACGTCACTGACCGGCTGCACAACGTGCACTGGACGCACGCCGTCGATGCGGACGGTTTTTTCGAACTATTGGCAGACCGGCTCGCCCGGTTTGGACGGTAACAAAGAATGTCATCCATCGTCGTAGTTGGTTCCGTAAACGTCGATATTGTCGCCAGCGTTTCGCGATTGCCGGCGCCGGGTGAAACGGTGACTGGTGCAGAGCTGAGTCGTTTCCCGGGCGGGAAGGGCGCCAACCAGGCGCTTGCAGCACAGCGCCTTGGTGCAGACGTCAGCTTGATAGCTCGCGTTGGGGATGACGCAGCGGCTGACGAGGCTCTCGAGCTCTTACGGCAAGGCGGCGTAGACCTCTCGAAATGCCGGCGCATCGAAGGTGCGACCACAGGCACCGCTTTGATCGCAGTCGCGCCTTCCGGCGAAAACCATATCATTGTTGCGCCCGGTGCAAATCGAATGCTTATGCCGGATGACGTCGAGGCCATCCGCGCGGATGCGCTGATCTGCCAGCTCGAAGTTCCGGTACCCGTTGTCGTCGCAGCGGCCAGGGCATTCGGAGGCTTTGTTTGCATCAACCTTGCCCCGGCGGCGGAAATCGATGTTGAGGTCCTGCAGCGCGCCGACCTTGTCGTTGTCAACGAAACGGAGTCGAACTGGTACGGAGGGTCGCTCCGGGCCTGTGCCGGACTTGTTGCGACCACGCACGGTGCTGGCATTGCAACGCTTTCGCGAGACGGGCAGCTTATTGCAGAAGCGAAGCCGCCAGGCGTGCAGGCAGTAGATACAACGGGTGCCGGCGACACCTTTACGGCAGCGCTTACGGTTTCGCTCGTGGAAGGGCGGGAGCCGGAACAGGCATTGCGCTATGCCTGTGCGGCTGGCGCCGTTGCGACCATGAAAATGGGTGCGCAACCGTCATTGCCGGATCGCGATTCAGTGCTGGAGTGGATGTAAGGGATTACCCCAGCCGGGACTATTCCGTTTCGGTATCCGGCTTGTCGTTTTTCAGGTATGGCATGCGGGCTAATTCCAGGTAGCGCTGATTGTTGCGACTGGAAAAGGCGCGGAAGTGTAATCCCACCAAGCCGTCTTTATTAACGCCGAGGAACAGTCGTGCTCGTCCAGGCTCAGCTAGGGTCAGGAAAGACAGGCCGCGGAGCTTGCTGGCGCGTCCCAGGATACCGGAGTCCTGAAAATCGAAATTGCTAATCGGTTGGGACCAGTTATCGGCATAGGTCATGGTTTCGATCGGATGGGTCAGCTGCCAGCGCGGCGCATACGCGGATTGCGCATGCAGCGACTCAAGCGAGAGGGCCGGTACCGGTGCTTGTTTGCCCTCGGCGTGGGAGATAGTCGCATCATCAGCCAAAGCTGCTGCCGGAAGCAGCGTGCCGACAATCAAAAGCACCATCCAGTTGGCTCTTAGCATGACCTAACTCCCTCGAGTCATGACGTCATATGTCACACCGTTCGGCTTA
>CAMYMP010000314.1 GCA_947259435.1 uncultured Woeseiaceae bacterium | reverse complement strand
CGGCTGACCCGTCCAGTAACCAAAGTCCAGACCGGATCTCGCAGCGGCCCCGAGCAGATCGGCCAGCAGTCTTTCGGTCGCTGACAACTTCTGCCGGATATTCTTGATGCCGTATTCTCCCTCGGCAAGGTCTGCCAACCCGGCAGCCGAGGCGATCGCAGCGTCAAGGCCTCCGAGCTGATCGACGAGACCATTGTTCAGCGCGTCGAGGCCAGTCCAAACCTGACCCTGACCAATCCTGTCGACGAAACTCTTGTCCATCGCGCGGCTCGAAGCTACGCCGCTGATGAAATCGTCATAGCCGTCTTCAATGAACAACTGAAAGAGCCGCTTTGCTTCCTCCGACATGGCGCGATCAGGGCGAAACATATCCGCCAACGGGGTCGTACCGACACCGTCCGTCGCAATACCGACGGCATCGAGCGTACGCTGATAGGTTGGAAACATGCCGAAGATGCCGATAGATCCGGTAATTGTGGACGGGCTCGCGAAGATCCGATCCGCATTCATCGAAATCAGGTACCCGCCGGACGCAGCAACGCTGCCCATCGACGCCACGACGGGTTTGCCCGCATCGCGAATGGCCTGTATCTCATCCTTGATGATCTCGGAGGCGAACGTGCTGCCGCCGCCGCTGTCGACTCTGAGGACAACAGCTTTGACCGACTCGTCGTTGCGCGCTTCGCGCAGCTGCGCTGCCATAGAATCACCGCCGATCTTGCCGGGCGACTGGAGCCCGGGAAGGATGTCTCCGACCGCGACTATTACCGCCACATTCTCGGATTTGACCTTGCCTCCCGAGAGCATGCGCACCTGCTCCAGGTATTCATACATGCCGGCCGCATTAAACGTGTCTTCTTTGTCCGGATTCTCGCCGACGTGGTCGATCAGAAGGCCTCGAATCTCGGTTCGGGTGAGGAGTTCGTCGACCAGTCCGTGATCCCGCGCAGCCATAGCGATATCGCCACCGGTTGCCTCGATGTTCGCAAGATAATTCTGCGCGAACCCGTCGATCGTACCTTCATCGAGATCCCGCGCGGTTTCCACATCGAGCTGGTAAAGCGACCACATCTGGTCGATCAAACGCCTGGTCGATTCACGATCTTCATCGGACATATCCATACGCGTGTACGGCTCGACATAGGACTTATGTGTACCAACACGGAACACGTTCCAGTCGATGCGCAGCAAGTCGATTGCATCCTTGTAGTAGGTCCGGAAGCGACCGAAACCCTGCATGAGCAAGAAACCCTCTGGGTGCAGATAGACTTCATCGGCATGCGCCGCAAGGTAATAGGCTTGTTGGCTCAGAAAGTCTGCACTGGCGATGACCTTTTTTCCCGACGACTTGAATTCCGCAATTGCCGCCGCAACGTGCTGCAATTTGCTCAGCCCGGCGCCCAGCACGTTGCTCAGCTCAAGGTAAACTACCTCGATGCGATCATCATCTTTAGCGTATTCCAGCGCATCGACTATGTCCTGCACGAGCGTTTGCGGTTTGCCATCGCCTGCCAGCTCGGCAACGGCACGGTCCAGCGGATTGCCTTCGAGCTGTTCCACGAGGAAACCGTATGGCTGGATGACCAGTGCTGCTTTTTTGGGAAGCGCAGGCGGCACACTGCCTGAAATCGCGCCGAAGAAAACCATAAAGACAAACAGCAACAGCACCAGGTGCAGGACCTTGCGCAAGCCATCTGCCCCGCGCCATACCGCGGATAAGAATCGGGCAATCGAACCTTTTCTGCTCACGTCTTCCTCACTTCTGATAGCTAATTCGGTAGATTTTGCCGGCGTAGTCGTCACTCACGAGCATCGATCCATCGTCGAGCACGAGCAGATCGACGGGTCTGCCGAATACTTCTTCGCGCTGCAACCAGCCCTCGGCGAACACCTCGTAGCCGGCAGATGCACCGTTTTCCAGACGAACCAGGCTGATGCGGTAGCCGATTTTCTTGCTACGATTCCAGGAGCCGTGCTCGGCCAGAAAAATCTGCCCCTGATATTCGGGCGGAAACATGTCTCCCGTGTAGAACTTGACGCCTAATGGAGCAACGTGCGCGTCGAGCTTCTGCGCTGGGGGCATGTAATCGCTGCAATTCCTGCCCTCGCCGAATTCCGGATCGGGGATGTCGCCCGCATGACAATAGGGATAACCGAAATGCAGTCCCTGCTCGGGTGCGTGGTTCAATTCGCAGGGTGGAATATCGTCGCCCATCATGTCGCGGCCGTTATCGGTAAACCAGAGTTCGCCGGAAACAGGATGCCAGGTGAAGCCAACCGAGTTGCGGATGCCCTCCGCATAGGTCTCTCGCTGTGATCCATCCGGGTTCATTCGAATGATCTGTGCGAACCCCTCCCCGCCCCGATCGCAGATGTTGCAAGGTGCGCCAATCGACACGTAGAGCTTGCCGTCTGGTCCGAAACCGATGTAACGCCAGCCGTGATGTCTTTCCGCGGGTAATTCGATGGCCAGAACTTCCGGTACCGGCTTGTCGTTAAGTCGACCCGCGATATCCGTGAAACGCAGAATCCGGTTGATCTCGGCGATGTACAGGTCGCCTTCATGAAACGCAATTCCGTTTGGCGTCGAGAGCCCGGTAGCTAACTCGATCACATGCGGGTTTGCATCGCCATGTGGCACAACTGCATAGACCGAATTGGCACGCCGGTTGGATACGAAGACTACGCCGTGATCGCCCAATGCAAGTGATCGGGCGTTCGGGACATCGGCATAGATTTCGATAGAAAAGCCCGGCGGCAACTCGATGTCGTCAAGATCGACGTCTTTGGCGGCGCTCGTCGTAACGGCCAGCAAACAGCAGATTAGACATAAACCTGTTATTGGTTTCACATCTCACCTCTCAACATCATGGGCCTCGTACCAACCAAAGCGACAGCTCAGGCCAGAATGTAATCAGTATGACCGATAACGTCAGGATTATCAGGAACGGAAAGGTTGCGGAGTACACATGCATGATGGATTTTTCGAATCGATAACTCGCGATAAAAAGGTTCAGACCCACGGGAGGCGTCATGTATCCCAGCTGCATTGCCGCAAGGAAGATTATGCCGAGATGTACTTCGTGCACGCCGTACCCGGCAGCGATCGGAAGTATCAGCGGCACGACCAGTACGATAGCCGAAAATATGTCCAGAATTGCCCCGAGGACGAGCAAGAACAAAAGCAACAGAATCAGGAACGATGCCGGGCTCGAGACAAGGCTCGAAACATATTCGAGTAGCATCTGCGGAACGCCTGCGCTGATCATATAGTTTGTCGATGCCAGTGAAACTGCGAGAATGATCAGAATTCCACCGACAAGTACCATCGATGCACGCATGATCTGC
>CAMYMP010000313.1 GCA_947259435.1 uncultured Woeseiaceae bacterium | reverse complement strand
ATGTCGGCGCGCGTAGTAAGGCCGAAGAAGATTTAAGCGCCGGCATACAGCGATTAATAGCGCTCGCCGAAAGCTATCCTGATCTCAAAGCCAACGAGAATTTTCTGAATCTGCAAAACGAACTGGTGGAAACCGAGAATTATCTGCAATTTGCGCGCCGTTATTACAACGGCTCGGTTCGCGACTTCAACACGATGACTGCGACAGTACCCAGCAACTTCGTCGCAAATATATTCGACTTCGACGAGCGCAGCTTCTTCCAGAAGTCCGCCGATGATGCAGCCAACGTGCCGCTGATCGAGCTCGGGTCTGTTGAATGAGAAGGCTGTCAGCGTATTTGCTGCTGCTGTCTTCTGCTGCGTTCGCGGATGAACGCATCCTTGACTTCCACAGCGACATCCTGATCATGCACGATGGCTGGATCGAGGTGACCGAGACGATTCGGGTGCGTGCGGAAGGCGACCGCATTCGCCGTGGCATCTATCGCGATTTTCCTACCGAATATGAAGACAAACTCGGCAACCAGTACGTCGTCGGATTCGAGCCGCTTTCGGTCCTGCGCAACAACGCGCCCGAGGATTCGCACACGCAGAATATTCGCGGCGGGAAGCGCACTTATTTCGGCAGCGCGGATCGCTACATCAATTCGGGTGAGCACACCTATATTTTTCGCTACCGTGCCAGCCGCATGCTCGGCTTCTTCGAGAACCATGACGAGCTGTACTGGAATGTCACGGGCGTCGAGTGGGCATTTCCGATCGACAGCGCGAGCGCAACCGTGGCGTTCGGTTTCGACGTCCCGTCGAATGACCTTACAGCCGAGGCTTATACGGGATCATATGGCTATACGAAGCGCGACTACACGGCGCGGATCGATCCCTCGGGCCGCGTCAGCTTCAAGACGACGAAACCACTGGCTGCTCTGAACGGCCTCACCATCGTCGTGGGCTGGCCGAAAGGCCTCGTCGCGGAGCCGACGGACGTGCAGCGTGTTGGCTGGCTGCTCAAAGACAACTTCAGCCTGCTGGTCGCGGTAGCAGGTTTTGCGCTGCTGCTGGTCTATTACATTCCCGTGTGGCGCCGCTTCGGCCGGGATCCGGAAGAGGGCGTGCTCGTGACGCGCTACGAGCCTCCACAAGGTTTTTCGCCCGCATCCTTGCGCTACATTCGACAGATGTACTACGACGATAAGGTTATGACGGCCGCGGTCGTTAATCTCGCGGTCAAAGGCTATTTGCGAATCGAGCTCGAAGAGGGCGCCGATGGATTTCTGGGTATCGGTAAGGAAGAAGACAAGTACACGCTTGTTATGACGACTCCGGGCAAAGACGCGCCGCCGTTAGCGGCCGGCGAACAGGAGTTGTACGAAGGACTGTTTCTTTCCAACAATTCTGTTGTCCTGGAAAACGAAAATCATGAAAGGCTGCGTAAAGCGAAGGACTGGCACAAACGGTCGCTCAAGAAAGACTACAAGAAGCACTATTTCCGCCTGAACGGGCTGCTCAACGTTCCTGCGATTCTCATTTTCGTTGTCACGGCGATTGTTTCTCTTCTGTCTGGCCCGTCAGCGCTGGTCATCATGACGATCGTCGTGATGGCCGTCACGATGATATTCTTCGCGATCATCATGAAGCGACCGACATTGCGCGGTCGCAAGCTGCTCGACGAGATAGTTGGCTTCAAAGACTACCTTGAGATTGCCGAAAAGGACGAACTGAACCTGCGCAACCCGCCCGAGAAAACGCCGGAACTGTTCGAGGCCTATCTGCCTTTCGCGCTGGCCCTCGGTGTTGATCAGCGCTGGTCCGAGAAATTCGCCGCCGTCCTGGCAGCGGTGCAACAGACTGATGGCACGATATACCAGCCGCACTGGTACAACGGTTCGCTCAATACAATGGATCTGAGCGGTGCGACGAGCCAATTGTCGAGCAGCTTGAACTCCGCGATTTCGAGCTCGGTGACGCCGCCGGGCTCGTCATCGGGCGGTGGCGGCGGCGGTTTCTCCGGCGGCGGCGGCGGCGGCGGTGGCGGTGGGGGCTGGTAAGGTCAACGTAACAAATAGAGTATTCGCTGGTCGAATCGTGTACCCGGAACGCGAGTAACTGATGAACAACCCAATCTACAATATGCGCCCGCGCAGCCAGAGTGCGATTCCGAACGTGATCTTCGTGCTGCTCGTCGCAAATGGCGTCATTTTCGCACTGCAGCAGATCTATCCTCGATCATTGATAATAAATTTCGGTTTATGGCCCGCGAATGTGTCCGGGTCGCCGTTCATGCCTTGGCAGCTCATTACCTATAGTTTTCTGCATGGCAACCTGACACACATACTGTTCAACATGTTCGGCCTGTGGATGTTCGGCAGAGAACTCGAACGCATGATGGGCCAGAAGCGATTTCTGACTTATTACTTCACCTGCGTGGTGGGGGCCGGGATCGTGCAGCTGATCGTTGCTGGCTCACAGGGCGCCATATATCCGACGATTGGCGCATCGGGCGGCGTGTTCGGAATTCTGCTGGCGTACGGCCTGACGTTTCCGAATCGCATGGTCATGCTGCTGTTCCCGCCGATTCCGATGAAAGCCAAGTATTTCGTTCTGTTCTATGGCCTGCTCGAGCTGTATCTCGGCGTCAGCGGCGGCGCGCCGGGTATCGCGAACTTTGCGCACCTCGGCGGCATGGTCTTCGGCTTCGTGCTGCTGCGTTACTGGTCGAAACCGAGGCGGCGCCATTAGCGCGGACAATGACCATCAAGCGTAGAGAATTCCTCGGCCGCATAGCCGCGGGCAGTGCGGTCCTGACCGTACCCGGGTTCCTGGCAGGCTGCGGCGTGCAAAGGGCCACAGCAGTTGCCGACGCGACACCTGAGAATCCTTTTATGGAGTGGTTCGGCATTGATCAGGCTACGGTTGTGCGAGTGATGTCAGAGCTCACGGCCAACGGTGCCGATCTGGCGGACCTTTACTTCCAGCACTCACGCAGCAATTCGCTGACCTTTGAGCAAGGCATCGTCTCCGACGCGAGTTCGACAATTCAGCAGGGCGTCGGTCTGCGCGTCGTTGTTGGCGAACAAACCGGCTATGCGTATACCGAAGACCTGACCTTGCCCTCGATGCTGGCGGCGGCGCGCACGGCGGCCGCTATCGCGGCGGGCAGCCGGGCGGCCGCTCCCCAGTCCTTCGCGGCAAAGGAAATGGGCGAGCTGTATGAGACGTCGATGCCTTGGGCTGATGACGGTGTCGATCAAAAAGTGCCGGACCTCGAGGTCATCGAAAACAAAGCGAAGTCGCTCGAGCCGGCTGGCAGCAAAGTATCGGTTCACTGGAGCGACGGTGACGAGCGCGTCATG
>CAMYMP010000312.1 GCA_947259435.1 uncultured Woeseiaceae bacterium | reverse complement strand
TTCAATGCGACCAGCCCGGTATTCAAGAAAGGTATTGCACTGACGCCGGTCAAGTTCGGTATTTCGTTCACGGCCACGCACCTGAATCAGGCGGGAGCGCTCGTGCACGTATACAAGGACGGTACGGTGCATCTGAATCATGGCGGCACTGAAATGGGGCAGGGCTTGTTCATAAAAGTCGCCCAGGTTGTCGCTGACGAGTTCGGCATCAGCGTTGACCGCATCCGTATCAATGCATCCGATACGAGCAGGGTACCGAATGCATCGGCGACCGCAGCCTCGAGTGGCTCCGATATCAACGGCAAGGCCGCGCAGCGGGCCGCCGCGAAGATTCGTGGCAGGCTCGCCGCGTTTGCGGCGCGGCATTTCTCGGTACCGGAGTCGTCGATCGACTTTTGTGATAACGAAGTAACGGCAGGTGAGCAGACCCTGAGCTTTGCCGAGCTCGTGCAACTTGCCTGGTTCGATCGCGTGCAGATGTCGGCTACCGGGTTTTACAAGACGCCCAAGATTCATTATGACCGGGAGACGTTCAGCGGCCGGCCGTTCTTCTACTATGCTTACGGTGCGGCAGTCTCGGAGGTCATCGTTGATACGCTCACCGGCGAATACCGGTTGCTGCGCACAGACATAGTTCACGATTGTGGCGATTCGCTGAATCCGGCCGTTGATCTCGGGCAGGTCGAGGGCGGCTACGTGCAGGGTGTCGGCTGGCTGACATCGGAGGAACTGTACTGGAACGATGCGGGTGAGCTGATGACGCATTCGCCGTCGACTTACAAAATTCCGACCTGTTCAGACCTGGCGCCGGACTTCCGCGTGCAGCTGCTGCAGAACGCAAAGAATCGCGAGGACACGATCTATCGCTCGAAAGCTGTCGGCGAACCGCCGTTTATGCTTGGTATCTCGGCCTTTCACGCGATCCGCGATGCAATCGCAAGCGACGATCGGCCGCTACCTGACCTCCAGGCGCCCGCGACGCCCGAGGCGGTTCTCAACGCGATCGAGGGACGCGGTTCGTGAACGAGTGGATAGACGAATTGTCGGATCTTGCGGCTGCCGGCGAGCGCGCCGTGCTCGTAACCGTCGCGGGAATTCGCGGCTCCGCGCCACGGGAAGTCGGTGCGAAGATGATAGTGACCGGAGACGCCACGTTCGGGACGATTGGGGGCGGGCAGCTCGAATATCAATGCACCCGAATCGCCTGCGACATGCTCGGCGGCGACGAGAAACCGTCACTGCGCAAGTTTCCGCCAGTGTTGTGGCGGCGTCGTCGACATACTGTTCGAGCCGTTCGCGAGCGGTCTGCCGGGATGGTTGCGGGACCTGCGGGCCCTGCACGGACAGCGCCAGCCGGCGGTTATCGTGACCGATCTCAACGGCGACGCCGGCAAACAGCTCATCACGGCCGACAGCACGTTCGGTGACGCTGACGGCGAGATGCAGAACTCGATCGTCGAAACCGCCCGTGAGAGTCTCGAAGCTGGCAGAACCGCGCATCGCATCGATAACTGGTTTTTCGAAGACATCGTCGGCACCGACCTGAACATTGCTGTCTTCGGAGCGGGTCATGTCGGCTCGGCCGTCGTGCACGCCCTGTCGGGTCTCGACTGCAATATTCGCTGGATCGACAGCCGCCGCAACATTTTCCGGAGCACGCCGGCCAACGTCCGCACGATCGAATGCAGAGAGCCCGCGCTCGAGGTTGCAGCGATGCCGCCGCAGAGTTGTTATCTCGTGATGACGCACAGCCATGCGATCGATTTCGATATCTGCGGCAGGATTCTGCGGCGCGATGATGTTGCCTACTGCGGTCTGATCGGGTCGCTGACGAAACGGCGTCGCTTTGAAAAACGCTATCGCGCAGAGGGTATGCAGCAGCAGCTGATCGATCGACTCGTCTGTCCGATCGGTGTCGACGGTATCAGCGGCAAAAAGCCGGCCGAGATCGCCGTCGCGGCCGCGGCGGAACTGCTGCAGGCTTTTGAGCGTGCGCTGGTCGCGGCGAGCCCGGCGTATTCCGGCAACGTTCATTCACTCAAGCGCCGGCGCTAGCCTCAGCATGGAAGCGTATGTCGTAGACTGGCTGAACCTGCTCGCCCGCTGGCTGCATTTCATCACCGGTATTGCGTGGATCGGCTCGTCGTTCTATTTCATCTGGCTCGATAACCACCTCGAGCCACCAAAGCAATCCGGCGATGCGGACAAACGTATTGCAGGGGAAGTGTGGTCCGTCCACGGGGGCGGTTTCTACCGCGCGCAGAAATATCAGATTGCGCCGCAGGTTCTTCCCGAGACCCTGCACTGGTTCAAATGGGAGGCGTACTGGACCTGGCTGTCGGGCATGTTCCTGCTGATTCTGATCTATTGGTACGGTGCCCAGGTCTACCTGATCGACCCGTCGGTCGCCGGGCTGTCGTCACTGCAGGCGATCGGCATTGCGGCGGGCTCGATCGCCGGCGGCTGGTTTGTCTACGACCTGCTGTGCAGGACGAAGCTGGGTGATGACGAAAGAATGCTCGGCGCGGTTTTACTGCTGTTCGTTGGCGCGCTGGCATGGGGTCTTTGTCAGTTGTTCAGCGGTCGCGGCGCCTACATTCATTTCGGTGCGGTGCTCGGCACGATCATGGTTGCCAACGTGTTTTTCGTCATCATTCCAGGCCAGAGAAAGATGGTAGACACGTATGCAAGCGGTGGTGTTCCCGATCCGAAACCCGGATTGCAGGCCAAGCAGCGGTCGGTTCACAACACCTATTTCACGTTGCCCGTGCTGTTCGTCATGACGAGCAATCACTTCGCGATGACTTACAACCACGAGTACAACTGGGCAATTCTGATCGCCATATCGGTGGCCGGCGCCCTGATTCGCGCGTACTTTGTTGCGCGGCATAAAGGCAATGCCTCGCTGGTGCCGCTTGTTATCGCCGCCTTGCTGCTGGCGGGTGTGGCGGCGTTTATCGCGCCGCGGGCAAGCGCAGCGTCGGGCGAATCCGTTGCGTTCGACGACGTGCGGTCGGTGGTGCATTCCCGTTGCACGACCTGCCATTCAGACGCGCCGACACACCCGGCGTTCCCGGCCGCCCCGGGCGGCGTTGTCCTCGACACGGATGCGCAGATCGTTGCCGAGGCCCTGCGCATCTACCAGCAAACGGTGGTCACGCGGGTCATGCCTATCGGCAACCTGACCGGTATCAGTGAAGCCGAACGTGAGACCATCGACCGCTGGTACCAGACGGTAGGCGAACACTGATGGCGGACGATAACTACCCGCGTGACCTGCGCGGTTACGGCAGGTGTCCACCGGATGCAAAATGGCCGGACGGCGCGCGTGTCGCCGTGCAGTTCGTCGTCAACTATGAAGAAGGCGCGGAGAATTGTGTCTTGCACGGTGATGCCGCTTCGGAAGCGTTTCTGTCGGAGATCGTCGGCGCGGCACCCATTGAAAACCAGCGCCACATGAATATGGAGTCGATATACGAGTACGGCGCACGCGCAGGCTTCTGGCGCCTGCATCGCGTGTTCACTGAACTCGGGCTGCCCGTAACGGTATTCGGCGTCGCGATGGCGCTGGAACGCAACCCTGAAGCGGTTGCCGAGATGCGGGAAGCTGACTGGGAGATCGCGAGCCACGGGTATCGCTGGATTGATTATCAGCATGTCGATGAAGCGACCGAGTGCGACCACCTCGCTAAGGCTATCGACATTCATACCCGCGTTACGGGCGAACGACCGCTGGGGTGGTACCTCGGCCGCTGCAGCCCGCGGAGCCACCGCATCATCGCTGAGGAAGGTGGCTTCCGCTACAACGCCGACTGCTACTCCGACGACCTGCCGTACTGGGACTACTCGTTCGATACGCCACAACTCATGGTGCCGTACACGCTCGATGCAAATGACATGCGCTTCGCGACCGCACAGGGATTCAACTCCGGCCAACAGTTCTTCGATTACCTGAAGGACAGCTTCGACGTGCTGTATTCAGAAGGCGGCCGCATGATGTCGGTCGGGCTGCATTGCCGCCTCGCCGGCAGGCCGGGACGCACGGCTGCAGTCGCGCGGTTCCTGGATTACGTCGCCGGACACGACGACGTGTGGGTGGCGCGGCGCATCGACATCGCCAATCACTGGCGCGAGCGCTTCCCGGCGGAGGCCTGATGGCGCTGAGCGAAGCGGAATTTGTTGCGCGCTACGGCGGCATTTACGAGCACTCGCAGTGGGTTGCTAAAGAGGCCGTGCCCGTTGTGGCCGATTCAAGTGACGTGAACGAAATCGCCCAGGTCATGGCCGACTGCGTCGACAATGCCTCGCGCAAGCAGCAGCTGGCGTTGATTCGGGCGCACCCCGATCTCGTCGGCAAAGCACAGATTGCGGGCGAGTTGACCCGGGATTCGACACACGAACAGGCGAGTGCCGGTCTGGATAAATGCACCGCCGAGGAGTACACACGTTTCCAGAACCTGAATCGCGTCTATCATGTGAAATTCGTCTTTCCGTTGGTCATGGCGGTTCGCAACAGCACTCGCGCGGAGATTCTTGCCGCGATTGAGGGGCGTCTGGATAACGACCCGGACACAGAGTTCGAAACCGCATTGGCCGTAATACACAAA
>CAMYMP010000311.1 GCA_947259435.1 uncultured Woeseiaceae bacterium | reverse complement strand
CTCCATGCACGACGAATGCTCGTTCGATCGGCATGCCGGCCAGCGCCTCGGCCATCAGTTTCGCCGCGTCGATGCTCCACGCACCAATGAGCTGGAACGGCGGCGCCGCCGGATTTGTCAGCGGTCCGAGCATGTTGAAGACCGTGCGCACCGCTAGCGCGCCGCGAACCGGCATGACCGCTTGCATCGCCGGGTGATACGCCGGCGCGAACAGGAACGTGAAATTCGTCGCTTCGAGACAGGCAATCGCCTGCGTTTCATCCAGCGGCAGAGGAATGCCAAGGCATTCGAGCATGTCCGCGCTGCCCGATTTGCTCGATATCGAACGATTACCGTGCTTCACGACCCGGGCGCCGCACGCGGCTGCGAGCAGGCCCGTGCCCGTCGACAGATTCAGGCTGCCGGAGCCATCGCCGCCTGTGCCGACCGTATCAACTGTCGGGGCGCCGTCGGGTATCTCCGGCCGCACGGCCAGCTCCCGCATTGCGCTCGCGAAGCCGCGAACCTCTTCGGCCGTTTCTCCTTTGGCACGCAGGCCTGCCAGAAACGCACCTGCCAGCGCGGCCGGCATGTCACCGCGCGCCAGTTCGTGCATGAAGTCGTACGCCTGCTTTTCGCTCAACGACCTGTGATCCAGCAGACGGTCGAGCATCTTGCTGACGCGCTGACTCACGAGCTGCTCATCCGCAAAAAGTTGGCCATGAGCTGATCGCCCTCCGGGGTCAATACGCTTTCGGGGTGAAACTGAACGCCCTCGAGGGGTAAGGATCTATGCCGAACTCCCATGATCTCGCCGCGCTCTGTTTCCGCCGTCAATTCGAGCGCCTGCGGCAACGACTTGTGCTCGGCGCACAGCGAATGATAGCGCCCGACCTCGAAGGGTTGCGGCAAGCCGTCGAAAATAGTCTTGCCATCGTGCTTCGCCATGGATGTCTTGCCGTGCATCAGGCGCTCGGCCCGGACGATACTTCCGCCGAAATGGCTGACCAGGCACTGGTGGCCAAGACAGACGCCCATGAGCGGTATGCGTTCGGCAAAAGCATCAATCATTGCCAGCGACACACCCGCATCTTCCGGGCGTCCGGGACCTGGCGAAATTACGAGGTGTGTCGGTTCGAGCTGCAGCGCCGCATCGACCGTAATCGCATCGTTGCGATATACAAAAACTTCCGCGCCGAGCGATAGAAACGCCTGCACGAGGTTGTAAGTAAACGAGTCATAATTGTCGATCAGCAACATGCGCACGCCGCCGAACGTCGAGGAGTCTGTCATCAGAGACCCTCCCCCGCGATTTGCAGTGCGCGGCGAAGGATCGCACTCTTGGCTAACACTTCCTGATATTCCCGCGCCGGCACCGAGTCGGCGACAATACCGGCGCCGGCCTGAAAGCTGTATTCGCCACTGGAGAATACCAGCGTGCGAATCGTGATCGCCTGATCCATGTCTCCCGACAAGCCAAAATAACCGGCCGTGCCAGCGTAAAGGCCGCGGCCCGTATTCTCCATTTCCTCGATGATCTCCATCGCCCGCACTTTGGGCGCACCGACGAGCGTTCCGGCCGGAAAGCTCGCGGCAAACAGATCAAACTGGTCGTATCCTTCGGCCAACTCGCCCTGCACGCCGCTGACGATGTGCATAACGTGACTGTAGCGCTCGATCGAACGATACGGATCGACGTGCACGGAACCGGCGCGCGCAACCCGCCCCAGATCGTTGCGGGCAAGATCGACGAGCATGACGTGCTCGGCCGCTTCCTTGGGATCTGCAAGCAGCGTTCTTTCGTTGTCTAGATCGTGCTCTTTCGTATCCCCGCGCGGCAAGGTTCCCGCGATCGGCCGCAGTGAGGCCGTCTTGCCATGCAGCTTGACCAAAGCCTCGGGTGACGATCCGACAACCTGCAAATCTCCGAAGTCGAGAAAGAACATATAGGGCGAAGGATTCAGCAAGCGCAACGCCCTGTAAACCTCGAACGGCGCGACGTTGGAGCGGCCGCGAAACAGAACCGAAATAACGATCTGATAAATGTCGCCTGCGGCAATGTACTCCTTGCAGGCCTCCACGCGCTCGCAGAATTCCGCTTCGCTCAGGCTCGCTTCTGCTGCGGAGGTTTCAACTAATCCATTGCCGTTCGGCACCGGGCCCCGAAGTCGGCTGATCACTTCTTTGCGCAGGTTCGACCGCTTGGCTTCGGGTCCGTCATGCAACAGTGCCACTCTGCGCGTCAGGTGATCGAAGACGAGCAGCGACTCGGGCGCCACAAAGGCGGCGTTCGGAACTTTGTTCTGTGGCTCCGTGCCTTGTGGCAAACGCTCGAACAGGCGCACCACGTCATAGCCCGACACACCAACGAGCCCACCTGCAAACGGCAAGCCTTCGACATCCGGGCCGGGCTGCGGTGCAGCAGCCAGCGCACTGCGCAGTGCGTCGAGATAACCTTGCTGATCGCTCGGCCTTGGCCGGCTTTCGCCGTTGATCTGCAACGAGCGCTGGTCCATGCGAACTTCGAGCGCTTTGCCAAAACCAAGAAAAGAATAACGCGCCAGGCGTTCGCCGCCCTCGACGCTTTCGAGCAGAAAGCGCGGCTGAAGATCGCGCAGCTTCAGGTACGCCGAAACCGGCGTATCGAGATCTGCTGCTATGTCGAAGGGTGCTTCCATAGATTTTCAATTGGGCATAAAAAAACCCGCCCCCACGTTGGCGGAGACGGGCTTCTGCTATTGATGCTCAGCTAATAATCAGCCGGCCGCCCGCTCCTTTTGGCGTAGCCAGGACCAACCATTGTTGAGCAATGAGTTCATGGCAACGAGTATTACCGGCGCCCGTACACAGGTCAAATGTTACGCGTGAAACGCTCCTGTCGTCCCGATGTCCTGTTCGATTGACAGACAGGAGCGGCTACAGCGGATACAGCACCGGCAGGATCAGCGAAAACCCGATCCACATGATTATGGTGAGTGGAATGCCCACCCGCAGGAAATCGGAAAAGGTGTAGCCACCCGCACTGAGTATCAGCAGGTTGGTCTGATAGCCATAGGGTGTCGCAAAACTCATATTCGCGCCGAATATTACGGCGAGGATAAACGGTTCGGGACTGACGCCCAGCTGCTGCGCAATACCGATCGCGATCGGGGTGCCGATGGCTGCGGCGGCATTGTTGGACACGATATTGGTCATTAGCGTCATGAGTAGCATGAACGCACTGAGAATCATTGGTATCGGCAGCCCGGACGCCCCGCTTACAAAGCTCATCGCGATAAAATCCGCCATACCGGTCCCCACCAGCGCTTTGCCAAGCGCGAGGGCCGTGACGATGATCATGATGACGGGTATCGACAATGCGGTTACGGCATCACGCCAG
>CAMYMP010000310.1:3394-4525 GCA_947259435.1 uncultured Woeseiaceae bacterium | reverse complement strand
GCTACCGCGTGTAATGCAGATGCTGCCCAAGCATGTCGGGCGTGACGAGCGTTAGTCCGGAGCTCGTTACGCGGAAACCGCGTTCCCGGTCTGCATCGTGGTCTTCACCGATAATCGTGCCATCCGCAATAATAGCGCCGCGGTCGATGATTGCGCGATTAATGTGACAGTTTTGTCCGATCGTAACTTCGGGCAATATCACCGAGTCGCTCACGCTGCTGTAGGAGAGCACTTTGCTGTGAGAGAAGAGCACCGAGCTCTTGAGGCGTGCCCCCGAGACGATACAGCCGCCCGACACCATGGACTGAATTGCTTCACCACGCCGCTCGGGTTCGTCAAAAACGAACTTGGCTGGCGGCGCCTGAACCTGCTGCGTGAACACGGGCCAATTCTGATCATAAAGATTGAGCTGCGGAGACACCGACACCATTTCCATGTTGGCTTCCCAGTACGCCTGCAACGTGCCGACATCGCGCCAGTAAGCTTGCTCATCGGTCTCGGGATCGCGAAATGCATAAGCGTAGACCTGGTACTCCTTGATAATCGCCGGAATGACATTGCGGCCGAAGTCGTGTTGCGTGTCGGGCGTGTCGGCATCCTTGATAACCTGTTCAAAGAGAAACTCGGTATTGAAGATGTAATTGCCCATCGATGCCAGACACAGATCCGGCTTGCCCGGGATCGGGTTCGGTTTTTCGGGTTTTTCGTCGAATCGTATGATGCGGCCGGTCTCGTCGACCGTCATGACACCGAACTGACCCGCGGCATCTTAAAGCGGCATCTCGATGCAACAGATGGTCATGTCGGCTTCGTTTTCGGCGTGCGCCGCCAAAAAAGGGCCATAGTCCATCTTGTATATGTGGTCGCCCGACAAAATGAGCACGTAGCGCGGGTCGTGGGTCCGAACGATGTCGAGATTCTGATAGACCGCGTCGGCCGTGCCGCGGTACCACTCGCCGCCGACACGCTGTGAGGCTGGCAGTATTTCGCAGAACTCTCTGCTGCCTGCCTGGAACCATGACCAGCCAGCCACGAGATGCCGGATCAACGAGTGTGCCTTGTATTGCGTCAGCACGCCCATGCGCCGTATTCCGGAGTTGAGGCAATTCGACAGCGGGAAATCGATGATCC
>CAMYMP010000310.1:0-3360 GCA_947259435.1 uncultured Woeseiaceae bacterium | reverse complement strand
GGTACTTGCCGCCGAAGTACAGTGCCGGCTTCGCGCGCCAGTCCGTCAGTTCATGGAGGCGCGACCCGCGCCCTCCGGCGAGGACCAGCGCGAGCGTTTCCCGAGTCAGGCGGCTGACAAAACGTGCATCTTCAGAGTGTTTTTTTTCAGGCATGCAGCAATTTCCGGCAGTGGCTTCGAAGTCCGCTAGTCTGCCAGAGTTACGGCCAGAGAGTGTGCCGAAAGTCGAGATTTTGCAGAGGCTTCAGTTTTGTAGTGCGCGCCCGGATGCAAGAACCATGTCGGCGACGTGTTGACATAAATCGTTACTGAGCTGGTGGGTCTGCACGCGCCAACGCCAGTTGTTTCGTGATGTTCCGGGCGTGTTGATGCGGGCGTCAGAGCCCAGCCCCAGATAATCCTGCATGGGCGCGATCGCTATACGGGCATCGGTGGAAAATGCCGCGCGAATCAGGTCGTCGCTTATCGTCTCCGGCATGCCGCCGGTCATTTCGAGGGCGGCTTTCTGGGTCTCCCGGATTTCCCTGGCAGACCGGATATCGTCAGGGCTGCCCTTGAACCAGCCGATCGTCGTGTCGTTGTCATGCGTGCCTGTGTAACAGACGGAATTCTCGGCGACTTCTTCGAGGTCGAAGTCCTCGTCGACCACGTCGAACTGCAGTACCACCATGCCCGGAATATTGTGGCGATCCCGGAGCGCCTCAACCTCGGGCGTTATGACGCCGAGATCCTCGGCGACGATTGGCAGACTGCCCAGAGCATCCCGCATGGCAACGAAGATCGCGTCGCCGGGCCCGGGCTCCCAGGAGCCGCGACGTGCCGTATCGGAATCCACGGGCACCGACCAGTACGCTTCGAAACCGCGGAAATGATCGATGCGCACTATGTCTGCTAATTCGGCGGATGCGCGCAAGCGTGCGATCCACCAGCGGTAGCCGTTCGCCGCGTGATTCTCCCACGCATACAAAGGGTTACCCCAAAGCTGGCCATCCTCGCTGAAATAGTCCGGCGGCACGCCCGCCACGTGGTCCGGGTGGCCATTCCGATCGATGCGCAGAATCTCGGGATTCGCCCAGGCATCCGAGCTGTCCAGTGCAATGCAGATCGGCATGTCACCGAACAGCCGCACGCCATGCGCGTTCGCATACTCGCGCAGCTGCCGCCACTGGTGATGAAACAGGAATTGAGTGACTTTCGTGTCCGCAATTTCAGATTCAGCCGTCAGCTCGAGCTTGCGCAGCGCTTTCTGCTTGCGGTGCACGTACCTGGGTTTCCACTCGGGCCAGGGCCGCTCGCCATGCAGCGTCTTTAAATAACGAAACAGCGCGTAGTCGTGCAGCCACGGTTTGTCGTGCTCGGCCACAAAATCGTCGCAGGCCGACTTGAGCGCGGCACCGGCGCGCGCCTCGAAACGGCTCGCTGCCAGATGCAGCGCGCGGTTCTTGACAGGGATCAACGCTCCGTAGTCGACATAGTCGTGCGGCAATTCGGTCAGTTCACGGACTTCGCTCTGGTCCAGCAGGCCCATAGAAATCAGCCCGTCGATGTCGATCAGCAGTTCATTGCCGGCGAACGTCGATAGCGGCTGGTACGGAGAATCGCCGTACGCGGTCGGGCCGGTCGGCAAGAACTGCCAAACGCCGAGCTGCATTTTCTTCATTGAATCAATGAATTGCCGTGCCTGCTGGCCGATTTCGCCGATGCCATAGGGGCCCGGAAGGGACGTTATATGAAGTCCCACGCCGGCCTGTCTGCCGGGCGGCAGCACGGTGTTGTTTTTTTGCGTCATTCGCTGAACGTACTGCTCAGGCTAGCCCCCATTGTTAGCTTTGAAAGCTAATGACGCAGAGGCGTGCCCGCAACAGAATGAATACGTATTCAGCGGATGAATACGTATGCATTGCATTGCTCCCGGGTCATGCGCTTCATAAACTGCGGGAGAAGGTATAAACATCAGGATCTCCGGGGGAAATCTACATGGTCACCAAGAAGCGCAATACTGCCCAGTCAGTTTCAGGCGTAACTAATTTCGGCTCAACCTTTTGCCGCACTGCGATATCGCTCGCAGTCGCTGCCGCGCTGCCAAGCGCCGCGATCGCTCAGGACGAACCGATTGAAGAAATCGTATCGATCGGCATTCGCACGAGTGTCCTCAATTCCGTGGACAGCAAGCGTATGGCCGACTCGATCTCTGATGTCATTGACGCCGGTGCCCTGGGTAATCTCCCCGACCAGTCCATCGCCGACGCGCTCGGCCGCGTTCCCGGCGTGACGACCGTTCGCGATTCCGGTCAGTCGTCGCAGCTGAACATCCGTGGTATGGACGGTGACTTCGTCCAGACCACGCTGAATGGCCGCGAGCAGGCGTCGACAGCAGGCTACTCCGCGAACACGCGTTGGATGTCCTTTGACCAGTACCCGGCCGAGCTGATCAACCAGGCGGCCGTTTACAAGTCGCCCAAAGCGTCGCAGCTCGAGGGCGGTGTCGCGGGCATCGTCGAGCTGAAAACGGCGAACCCCCTTAATGCGCCGAAACAGCATAACTTCGTGGCAAACCTCAGGCTGTCGCAGAACGATGCGGCGAACGAATTCGGCGGCGACGAGAGCGGCTCGCGCATCACTGCGTCCTATCAGGGTAAGTTCGCGGACGACACGCTCGGGGTGGCGCTCGGCTACTCCTACCTGGACCAGCCGAATGCGTTCATCATGGGACGCGCCGGCGCAGTCGACACGGATTCGATCGGCTTTTCCGGAGACGGCACGGCGGGCAACGAATACCAGCCCCGGGCCTTCCAGTGGCAGGCGGGCACCGGCACCGACGAACGCACGGGTATCATTGCGGCGCTCAACTGGGAGCCGAGCGATAATTTCAAGGCGCGGCTCGACTACTTTGACTCCGAGTTCGATCGCAACGACCAGCGCACGGGTATCACCGCCAGCGGATTCAGGGAAGCTGCCGCCGCCAACACCATTATCACCGGCCCGGTCATTGACAACGGCGTCGTGACCAGCGCCACGATCAGTGCCGTAGATCAGAATATCGCCAGCGGGGGAAGGGACCATCCCTATTTCGAGGCGCGCACCGAGGACCAGTCTACGGTGGCGGATAGCACCACCTACGGTCTCAACCTGGAGTGGTATCCCACGGACAGCAGCACGCTGATTTTCGATATTTACAAGAGCGAGGGCGAAAAGACGCGCGAAGACCGCATCGCCACGATGCACGCTTACGAGTTCGGCTTCAACGGCCCCGGAACGTTCCAGGAGGTGCCGGGGCAGGCGATGACCTACTCGCTGAACGGCCAGGGCATCCCTTCGGCCGCCTTTGCCAATGTCGCCTTCGATGACCCGAATGTGATG
>CAMYMP010000309.1 GCA_947259435.1 uncultured Woeseiaceae bacterium | reverse complement strand
CGGCGACCTGTACCGTTTCGGCCAGTATCATGTCCTGGCGCCGGGTTCCATCGAGCGCGGCGAACGAATCTTCGACCTCCCGTGCCGCGCGAATCACGGTCTCGCGGTAACCGACCAGCGCCTGTTGCAGCCGCGCGTCCTGGACACGAATGTTGTTTTTGATTCGTCCGTAGTTCAGGAACGGCCAGACGAACCCCGGTCCCACCGAATAGGTCAGACTATCGGCGCTGAATAACTCACCTAGCCCGTCTTCACCGCTACGCGTGGTATTGGTTGATCCGGCGGCGACCAGGCCGACGGTACCGCTCAGCGAAAAGCTGGGATACCGGTCGGCCGCCGCGAGCCCCACGCCGGCGTTTGCCGCCATCGCCAGGTATTCCGACTGCCGGATGTCCGGCCGTTGCCGCAGCATGTCTGCCGGCACACCGCTGGGCAGCGCATCGGGCGGGGCCGGAATACCGGCGGATCCCGCCAGCAGTTCGTCGACGGACCCCGGTGCCTTGCCCAGCAGAATACTCAGCCCGTTCTTCGCCTGCTCTAGTTGCGATTCGATGGCCGGTACCGACGCCTGGGTGGACAGCAGCAACGAGTGTGCCTGCAGCACGTCGAGTTCTGAGGTGTTGCCGTTTCTGAACTGCACGTCGACGATTTCGTAACTGCGTTGTTGTGTTGCGATATTCTGGCGTGTAATCAGCAGCTGCTCTTCGAGCGTACGGATTGCGATATAGGTCGATGCGACCTGCGCCGTGAGCAGCACCATCGCCTGATCATAGCCGGCGATCGATGCCTGGAACGACGCTTCGGCGGCTTCAATCGCGCGTCGGTATCGGCCCCAGAAATCAAGCTCCCACGCTACGGCGGCACCGACGTCGAACTGCTGGAACTTGAGATCGCCGGCCGCGGTGTTGGCCGCGTTCTCGCTGGCGCTAACGGCCGCTGCGTTGCCGGCGATGACCTGGGTCTGCGGGTACCGCGATCCCTGTGCAATTCCGGCCTGGGCACGTGCTTCGAGCACGCGCAGCGCGGCGATTTCGAGCGAGTTGTTGTCGACCCGTGCTGTCTCGATCAACCGGTCGAGCGTCGGATCGTTTAGCAGTTCCCACCAGCGAACATGGTGTTCACGAGTCAGCGTAAGGCCGTCCACTTCGGCCTTGTACCAATCAGGCAGAAGCGGAGATTCCGGCCTCTGGTAGTCCGGACCGACCGCTGCGCATCCGGACACCGCCATCACGCTCGCCAGCACCGCGCACCGAAAATTCGAGCTGCCGACAGGCGGAATTGTCCATCGGGCAAACACGGTCATCCGGCGCTTGCCGGCTCCTCGTTCGCCTCGGCGTCGTTGACGTCATTCCAGATCCAGTCGGCCAGAATCTGGTAGCTCACACCGAGGATCACGGCACCAATGAACAGTCCGATGATGCCGAATTTCAGCATGCCGCCTATGGCGCCGATAAGAACGACAAGCATCGGCAGGTCGACACCGCGACCGAGCAACATGGGCTTAAGGACGTTGTCACTCAATCCTACGGCCATTGCATAGACGGCGAAAATCGTCGCCGGTACCGGCTCGGCAAATGAAAATGCCCAGATGATCACAGGTGCCATGACCAGGATCGTGGGGACTTGAATGATCGCGACAATCAGAATCAGCAGCGTCAGCAATCCAGGTGCCGGCATGCCGATGGCAAAGAACCCGATCGACGCCATCAACGCCTGAATAACTGCGACACCGAGAACACCGTTCGTCACGCTCCGGATCGTCGCGACCGACAGGTCCGTAAAATGTTCTCCCCGCCCCTTGAAGATGGGGTCCAGAATGCGCCGACAGAATTCATGGCCCGGGCCGCTGTACATCATTAGCACGCCCGCGATGATCGCGGAAACTGCGAACTGCAACAGCCCCCCGGCCAATGATGTCGCAGCGCCCAGCAACCATTCCGCAACCTGTCGGACCTCGGCTCGGTACTGCTGGACGAAATCGCCAATATTTTCGGCCAAGGCGCTCCACGCAGCATAAACTTTTTCCCCGACCAGCGGCCAGCCGGCGACGCTGTCATTAGGCGGCGGTACGACTAACGTACCGGCCCGAATATCGGTGACCAGCGTCTTCGCAGTGTCGATCGTCGATGCCGCGAGAAACCACCCGGGAACCAGCAGGATTATTAGCGCAATGAGCACGAGCACAATCGAGGCGAGCTTGCGGCGACCGCCCAGAACCTGCGCCAACTTTTTAAACACCGGATAGACGGCGACCGCAAGTATGCCGCCCCAGATCACGATCTTGGCGAAGGGTCCGACGATCATCAGCGAGTAGACCACGAGGATCGTCAGCGCAGCGATTTGAATGAACGACGTCATCGCGTTTCGCTGAAACGTCTCGTCACGATTGATCGAACTGTCTGGCTCCATCATGGTTTTGCCTCGTTAAATGCTAAGTCTTGCGCCGCGCCATTGATCCCCATGTTCGCTGCAGCACTGCAAACATGAATGCGGTCGTCCAGCCGATCAGGAGAATGCCGCCGATGGCTTCGAATCCGCTCAACAAGCGCCATTCCGAGCTGAGCGTAACGTCGCCGTAACCCAATGTCGTGAACGTGACGGCCGAGAAATAGAACGCTGTCTCCAGCGATTCGAGCTCGCCGGGCGCTACGACAAGAAAAGCGATTGCCCAGACCAGGATTTCGATAATATGCAGGCCAATCAGCACTAGAGCGGTGAGAATCAGAACCGCAAGCCACTTTCTCGGCAGGAAGATGCCGCTATCATCGGCAAAGCGGGCAATGAGGAAGCGCAGCCACCAAGTCGTGCCTACCGCGTGAATCGCGATACATAGCGCGATCAGGAAAACGGCGCTTCCGATGAGTATTGACATTCCTGTTCGGCTCTGTCGATTTCTAATTATTGTTGACGAACGCAGGTGCTATTGTAGCCTATTACGACATCCCGCCCAACGTGGATGGCACAACGCCTCCGCCACGCTGGACTCGTACAGAAATGGAGTGACAAGATGGCTTATCCGACAAGGTCGCGGCAAGCGTGTTCAATAGCGATTGGCCTGCTGCAATTTGGCCTGTCGATTATTCCGGGCCGAATCTGACCGGGTTGGTCAGGCCACCCGTCAGCAACTGCCACTTCTCTACAACTTCTTGCAGCTTCGATGTGGACACCGGTCCGCCGACGAAGTGATTTGCGCCACAGGCCTCAGCCACTTTCCTGCGCGTCTCCTCGTGGCGACCGCGCGAGACGGCGACGATGAACATGCCCGGGTGAGCGCGACGAATGGCCGAGATTCCCTCGAAACCCGCACCACCGCGCATGTCAATATCCACTATGACGAGGTCCGGACGCCATGCGGTACATGCGTCG
>CAMYMP010000308.1 GCA_947259435.1 uncultured Woeseiaceae bacterium | reverse complement strand
CGCGGCATCAATTCCACGCGCTAAATATCTTTCCGCGACATGACGTATTGTGTCAGGCCGCCCACTCTTTGCATCATTGCCAACTCTTCACGGTATGTTTTGAGCAGCAGATCCTGCAACAGCGCATTGTCAGGTTGCTCTTCAAGCGAATTGTTGATCTGGGCAATCGCGCCACGGATTATCGCCAGATTCTCTTGCACCTCCTCGCGCGATTCCGGCGGCAGCCGTGCGAGCTCCTGGTCGAGCTGCGCGGCAAGATCGCCGTGCGCTTCCTGATACTCAGGGCCGAGAGCGTAGCGACCACCGAACGAAGCCTGCTCGAATACGAGATCCGTTCGCGGGGCCTCGATGATCTTTGGACGGTCCTTCACCGCAATGTACGTCAACCCTGACGACGCCCCGATCAGCAGAACAACAGCGGCCGCCTGCGCGAGCATAGGCGTCCATCGCGATCGGCGCGGTGCGGCAATCGCCTGAGCGATGCCCGGCCACAGATCTGTCTCGGGGCTGATTTCGGTCGACAACCGCCGCGCAGTTGTGATCAATTTGTCATCACGTTCGTCGTTCATGCCTCAAACCCCTGCTTTTCCAACTGCTGCGCCAACAATCGGCGCGCCCTGTGTAACTGTGCCTTGCTGGTGCCTGGCGCAATGCCGAGCATTTTGCTGGCTTCGTCGTGGCTGTAGCCATAAACCGCATACAGCACGAACACATGTCTTGCTCCCTCCGGGAGCCGGTCCACCGCATCCGACAGGTCCCTCAATTCACCATCGTCGGCGATCGATGCGGGCGCCGGCGCAGTGTCCGCCACAACCTGAATGCGGTCGTGCTCCCGCTTTGACTTTCGCATTCTGCCTAGCACGGCATTAACGGCTATGCGGTGTAGCCAGGTCGCGAAAGCACTGTCTCCGCGAAAACGGTCAAGCTTGCTCCAGGCCTGAATGAACGCTTCCTGCGCGCAGTCTTCCGCTTCTGCGACGTTGCCGGTCATACGCAGACACAGCCCGTAAATCTTGTCGATGTGCATGCGGTACAAACGCTCGAATGATCGCGTATCCGACTGCTGCGCCCTGGAAATCCAGTCCGCTTCATCCGTCAGCTCGGGCTTTTCAAAGGCAACCATCCGATGACTATAGTCGCTGCCTGATGCCGTCAAAAGCGCTTCCAAAGGCCGAATCTCCTCTTTCTCTGGTATTTGGATGTCCACCGATGCAGGTTGGTTTGAATATCGACTGCTCGAAAACGACAAAAAAACGCTTAAGCGTCTGTCATGTCACACAATTCTGGTATTATTCGCCTGGCCCGTTGCGACATAGGCCACCTCTGGCAGAGCAAAAAGAAAAGGAACTATGGCAGGGCATTCCATCCTCTATCTCGGCGGCCGTCAATTTGCTGCGGACTATCTGAGCGAACTCGAGACTCTTCCATTCTGTGCTTTGCTAACGCGTTCACCGACGCTCAGCATGCCCGTCGATGCCCCGTCTATTGTCGATTTTGTCCTGCTCGAAGCCAGCCCGATAATCGCCAAATCAGGCAGGTCGCTGGCCGAAGTTGTCAGCTCGCTACAAATGCATCCCGTCATCGCACTAACAACCAAAGACCACGAACACCGCGGCATTGCAGCCGTACGCGCCGGAGCACAGGCCTACATTTGCGTCGATGACATTACGGTCGAAGGCCAGGAGGCGGTCTTTGAACACGCGGTGCAGCGGCACCGCCTGCAACATCGCCTGTCGGACACAGACGTTACGGTGCTGTCGGTCCTGCGGAACATCAACGATGGCGTAATCGTCGTCGACAGACATGGCAACGTACTCGACATCAATCCGGCAGCGCGCACGATTCTCGGTATGCACCCCCGCGTGCAGCCAGACGCAACCTGGGGCCAGATGTTTTGCTGCATCGATGAGAATGGCGACAACTATCGGAATTCGGCCGACCTGCCGCTCGTTCGCGCGCGGAGCGGCGAGAAGTTTTCCAATCAGGTCGCTATCTATCGTACCCCTGAACAGCCCGATAGCATTCTGTCGATCAATGGCCAGGGCCTGTACGACGGCACTCGCGAACTCGTTGGCGGAGTAATAACGTTTCGCGACATCACTGATGCTGCGAAGAAAACGAGCGAACTCGAGAAACTCGCGCAATACGACGAACTCACGAGCCTGCCTAACCGCAATCTGTTCACCGAGCAGCTGGCTCGGGCAATTGGCCGCAGTCAACGAAAATCGGCGCCGCTTGCCGTGTTGTTCATAGACCTGGATCGCTTCAAGTCCGTGAACGACACGCTTGGTCATGACATTGGCGACGACCTGTTGCGTCAGGTTGCCGGCCGCCTGCGCAAAAATCTGCGCATCGGAGACTTCACGGGTCGCTGGGGAGGCGATGAATTTGTGGTCTGCCTTGAGGACTTTGGCGATTCGGGTAACGCTGGGGCGGCAGCGCAAAAACTGCTGCTCGTCCTGTCTGAGAAGTACGACATCGGCAACAGCGAAGTTTATGCAACGCCGAGCATCGGCATAGCAATCTACCCCGAGTCCGGTGACGCGGCGGATCGGCTGATCAAGGCCGCGGACCTGGCGATGTACGAGGCGAAAAAACGCGGTGGAGGACGTTTCCAGTATTACTCGCATTCTTTGAATGCCAAACTCGAGCAACGAGAAGAGCTGGAGGTCGGTCTTCGTCATGCATTGGTTCGCAACGAATTCGCGCTGCACTATCAGCCACGTATCGACCTGTCGACCGGACGGCTCATCGGCCTCGAAGCGCTGCTGCGCTGGCAGCACCCGCGTTTTGGTTTGCTGCCACCCTCGAGATTCCTGCCGATTCTCGAGAGCAGCGGACTGATTCACTCGGCCGGCGAGTGGGCCATTGCGACGGCATGCAGGCAGCTTGCCGCGTGGCAGCGGCAGTTCGAGTTGCCGGATTTGTCGATTGCTATAAACCTTTCGCCGCAGCAGCTAATGCATCAGCGGCTCGTAGATGCGGTGGCCGAGTCACTCTCGAACACCACCATCGATCCGGGTTGTATCGAACTCGAAATCGGTGACGGAGACGTCGTGCGCAAGCGTGCGACGGAGCTCAAGACGCTTCAGGCATTGCGCAAACTCGGTGTGCGCATATCGCTCGATCACTTTGGTACCCGAGACGTGTCGTTCGAGTCGCTGGACAATGGCTTTATCGACAGTTTTGTCCTCGACCAGTCACTGATCGCCGACTCGATATCGAGGTTGCTGCAGAAGGAGTCGAGACATTGACGCAGCTCGAATTCCTGCGAAGCTGTAATTGCGATCTTGCGCAGGGCTTTTTGATCAGCCGTCCGATCCAGCCCGACAAAGTCTCGGCAATCCTGCGTTCCGAAATCGCCGGAACACGGCTTTTGGCAAGAGGTATGCCTTAGCGATAAGCCTACTGGGCAACCGCGGCCGCCTGTTAATCGTGTCTCTGACCGCAGCTCCAGCATGCCGCAAACTGGCCCTCGTTTACTTCGCCGCATTTACGGCACTTCCAGGATTCCTGCGGGCTTTCGTCCGTAATCGCTCTGTCGATCAGTTGCTTCGCGCGATCGTAATCAAGGTCGTTGATTACCCAGAGTTCCGGCCAGACCTCGACGAACGGCATCTCGCCAACGATCGAACCGAGGTGCTCGTTTTTGAGGCGGCACGCGATGCCTTCACTCTCGAGCACGTTCTTGAAATGATTGATCGTGACCAGGGACTCCGATGAGGTCAGCTTTTTCATTTGCCACCAAGCGAACGCAAAAATGGTCTGGGATCCTCGCCGGTCTCCAGCACCTCAACAAGAGCGGAGCCGACGATCGCACCGGCAGCGTGCTCGCCAACGCTTGCGACGTCAGCAGCCTGACGTATGCCGAAGCCGGCACAGACCGGAATCGTGGATGACGAGGAAACGGTATCCAGGTACTGCGCGAGCTCATCGGGTAATCCCGCATCGCCACCCGTGATGCCCGTAATCGTGACCGCATACACGAATCCGCGAGAGGCTTCGCACAGCATTTTTAGCCGAGCTGGGGGCGTAGCCGGCGTCACGAGCTGAATCAGCCCAAGACCCTGCGCTTCGAGTGCACACCGCAGCTCATCACATTCTTCGAACGGCAGATCCGGAACGATAAACGCGCAGACGCCCGTAGCACGCGCGCGCAATGCCAGTTTGTCGTAGCCGAATGCAAGCAAGGGATTCAGATACGACATCATGACAATCGGCGTGCCCAAATCACCGGCCATTTCGAGTTCGCTGAAAATCCACTGCAGACTCACACCATTCTGCAGCGCTATGAAGCTGGAGCGCTGAATTGTCATGCCGTCGGCCATCGGATCGGAAAAGGGAATGCCGACCTCTATCACATCGCCGACCTCGGCAATCTCACGCAGCGTGTTGACGAACTCGCCGGGCTCCGGATAGCCGGCCGTAATGAAGGGCACCAGCGCCGGTCGATTGCGGTTGTTCGCCGCCCTGATCGCTGCGGTCAGTCTTTCATGTGCTGGCATCGGTGCGAATCCTCGCCGGGTATTTCGTCAACGACGGCATGTCCTTGTCACCACGTCCGGAGTTGCCGACAAGAACGCGTTTGCCCGGATTCTCCTGCGACCATTTGCGTGCGTATGCGAAAGCATGCGCGGTCTCGAGCGCGGTAAGTATGCCCTCTGTTTCGCAGAGTTCTTCGAGCGCAGCGAGCGCTTCGTCATCATCGGCCGAAACGTAGCTGACGCGGCCGATTGCCTGCAGCAACGCATGTTCGGGGCCGACGCCCGAGTAGTCCAGCCCGGCTGAAATGGAGTGCGTCTCCTGTACCTGACCGTCATCATTTTGCAGAATCATCGTATACGCGCCCTGCAAGACGCCGGGCGTACCGGTTGCGAGCGTGGCTGCGTTTTGACCCAGACCGTCACCGCTGCCGCCGGCTTCGACGCCGATGAGCTCTATGTCGTCGCCAAGCATAGGGTAGAAAAGCCCGATCGCGTTCGAGCCGCCGCCGACGCACGCGAACACAGCATCGGGCAGTCCGCCGGCCTGATCGATTATCTGCTCCCTCGCTTCGGCACCGATCACCGATTGCAGCTCACGAACGAGATACGGATAGGGATGCGCGCCGACAGCCGATCCGAGCAGATAATAGATGCCGGAAGGATCGGTCACCCATTTACGCATCGCTTCATCGATCGCTGCGCGCAAAGTCTTGTCGCCCGTCTCGACGGCAATGACGTCTGCGCCAAGGCGCCGCATGCGATCGACGTTCGGTGCCTGACGCTCGATATCCACCGCACCCATGTAGACGCTGCAAGGAAGACCGACGCGCGCGCACGCCGCTGCGGACGCGACGCCGTGCTGCCCCGCTCCAGTCTCCGCGATAACTCGCTGCGCACCGAGGCGCTTTGCCAGCAAGGCCTGGCCGATCGCATTATTGATCTTGTGCGCGCCCGTGTGGGCAAGATCCTCTCGCTTTAGCCAGACCTCGGTGCCCCAGCGCTCACTGAGCCGGGGTGCGTGCGTCAGCGCAGTCGGCCGCCCAACCCATTCGCGCAGCTCTCTTCGAAACTCGCGCTGAAAATCGGCCTCATGCAGATACTCGCGGACACCTTGTTCCAGGCGTTCGAACGCCGGTACCAGCGTCTCCGGAACATAGCGTCCGCCGAACGGGCCGAATCGTCCCCGCTCATCCGGCAGCTCCCCGTTGATTGCAGCATCGAGAAACGCGCTGGCTTCATCGGCCGGCAGCTGAGACTTCATTCGTCATCCTCCGCAGCACGTACGGCAACAATAAACTGTCTTATCAATTCAACATCCTTATTTCCGGCGCTCGATTCGAGGCCACTCGACGCATCGACGCCCCATGGACGTACGGTCCGAATCGCAGCACCGACGTTAGCAGCATCCAGTCCGCCTGCGAGAATCATCCGGCCCTGCTGCGACACAACTCGCGCCTGCCCCCAGTCTACAGTTTCGCCCGCGCCGCTTTTCGGGCCTTCATAAACGAACATGTCAGGAAACTCCGGCGTGCTCTGGCCAATACTCTGGCGTATGACCGGCCAGCGGATTACGTCATCCGGTATGTCGAGAGAGTCGAAGTCCCCGGCATCGGTTTGCAGCGCGTCGGGCGCAAACTGCGCCAGCACCGATTGCCACTCCTCGTTCGACGGGTGGCGCATGACGGCCACGCGCCGCACTTGCGCAGGAACATCCTTCGCTGCCTCGCGCGCTTTGGCGGGGTCTATTCTTCTTACCGACTCTGCAAATACGAAACCGACGGCATTTGCCCCGGCGTCGACTGCCGCCGCGACACACCTCGCGTCACGCAGCCCGCATATCTTGACGACCACGCTCATACAGCAAGCTGCCAAATCCGCGCTGCCGGCCGCACGCATTGCTGCCACGAGGGTAGCCGGGTCGTCGCTGCGCATCAGCGCAGTGCCTACCAGTGCAAGCCGATAGCCGAGCGCGGCCACCGCCGCCGCGTCCTGGGCGTTGTGCAGACCGCTTTCTGCGACACACGTGGCCGCCGGTAGTGCCGGTGCCAGTTCGCTGAGGCGATCAGGATCGACATGCAGCGTTCGCAGGTTCCGCGTGTTGACGCCGACCAGGAGCTGGCCGTTCTGCGCGCGCTCCTGGTCACCGGGATTGTCGAACAACCGGCCAGTCCGAACCAGATCGTCGCTGTCAAATGACTCCAGCAAGACGAACATGCCATGTTCCGCCGCGCAGTCGAGCATCCCTCTGAGTTCTTTATCGTTGAGCATCGCGACGATCAACAACACTCCGCTGGCGCCCGCCCGACGTGCCTCCAAAATTTGCACCGGGTCGATCAGAAAATCCTTGCGCATTACCGGCGTATCAGGAACAGCCGCAACAACCTCCTGCAGATGTTCAAGCGAACCTGCAAAATGGCTCGGTTCGGTCAGCACCGAAATTGCCGCCGCACCACCATTCACGTAGCTGTGGGCCCGCGCGGCACGGTCGCTGTTCTCCCGCACAAGAGCGCCTTCGGCAGGCGAGCGGTCCTTGATCTCCGCGATCACATCGAAGTCCCCAAGGCGCAGCGGCACCACAGGCTTTTCGGGGCCGGCCACTTTTGTTTCTTTTGCGGCCGTGGCCCGCGCACGACTCGACGCCGCCATTGTCTGCAGAAAGTCGCTCATCGATCCTGAAAGTGCTCACGTAGTCGCTCGAGAAGGGCAGCCGCCTCGCCATTGTCGATCGCCGCTGCCGATATTGCCACGCCGTCCGTTGGCCCACTCGCACGGCCCTGCACTTCGAGAACCAGCGACGTTCCAAGCAGCAGTGCATTTCGGTGCGCACCATGATCGTCGCCGCTGAAGACCCGAATGAGGTCCCTGGCGTTATGCTCTGCATCGCCGCCTTCCAGGTCTTGCGGGGCGCAGCGCGGCAAGCCGTAATCTTCCGGTGTTCGCGTCGTTTCGGTGACGCTGCCAGGCACAACGTCGAATAATGCGAACTTACCGACCGGCGTCGCTTCATCCCATCCAGGGTCTCCATGCACGACGAATGCTCGTTCGATCGGCATGCCGGCCAGCGCCTCGGCCATCAGTTTCGCCGCGTCGACGCTCCACGCACCAATGAGC
>CAMYMP010000307.1 GCA_947259435.1 uncultured Woeseiaceae bacterium | reverse complement strand
AGCCTGACCCGCTTTGCCGTTGATCAGTACGCCGGTCCCCGTGCCGGGTTTTCCGCCAAAATTGACGTCGATTTTGCCTGTTGTCGGCCAGGCCCAGGCGGGCGGCGGCTGAGTCGGCACCTTGGGCAGCGATTTCGGGGCGGGCCTGCGGGCTGTCGTGGCTGAACGAGACGTGTAACCAGGCGGCGGCAACAGGCGAATCACCTGCCCCGGATGAATCAGCGACCCGCTGCCAAGTCTGTTCCAACGCGCAACGTCGGAAGGATTCTTGCCGTATCGCCACGCGATCGAAAACAGCGTCTCGCCGCGGCGAACGATGTGCGTGTCAGGGTCAGCTGAGTAGCGCGGACCCGAACCACAGGCTGCCAGCATCAGCGCGATATACGCAACGACCAAAAGCAGATACTGTCGCCATCGGCGCGATGCGAACATCAGCCACGAACCATGAACCAGCCAATCACAATAGTCACGGCGAGCGCCACAACCCAGCCGATCCACTCGACGTACTTCCGGAGTGATGCCTCCAGCTTCTCGCCACCGAGAACGACCAGGCCCGAAACAAGAAAAAACCGGGCGCCGCGACCGATCAGAGACGCGACGAAAAACGCTGGCAGGTTGAGCGTGGCGACACCGGCTGCGATCGTGAACACCTTGTAGGGAATCGGCGAAAATCCGGCGACAAAAATAACCCAGACGCCGTAGTCATCGAACCACTCGCGGCTGGTCTGATAGGCGGTCCAGTAATGCGATTGCGCCAACCATGGCTCGATGAGTTCGAACGCGCCAACACCAATCCCGTATCCGGCGACGCCACCCAGCACGGAAAAGACCGTCGCGATCGTCGCGTAGCGCCAGGCGCGGGGCCGATCGGCCAGGCACATCGGGGCCAGCATCACGTCGACTGGAATCGGGAAGAACGAGGACTCTGCAAAACTCAACGCGCCTAGATAGCGCTCGGCGTGCCGGTGACGCGACCAGATGAGCACTCGCTCATAGAGCGGCCCGAATAGCCTCACTTGCCAGACACCAATGGTACGAAGCTTACGGCACCCAGTGAAATCTCTTCGAAATGGTCGTCTTTGCGTATCACGAGCAGCAGGTCCTGGAAACCCGGCGGTCCGACCGGTATCACCATCCGACCCCCCGGTGCAAGTTGTTCGAGCAGTTTCTCGGGCAGTCTCGGAGCAGCCGCCGTGACGATGATGCCGTCATATGGCGCGTATTTCGGCCATCCTGCCCAACCGTCGCCAGGGCGAAACTGCACGTTGTAAATGTCGAGGTCACGCAAGCGCTGACGCGTCTTCTTCATGAGCTCGGGAACGCGTTCGACCGTATAGATCTTTTTCACGAGCGGCGCCATAACGGCCGTCTGGTAGCCGCAACCGGTGCCGATCTCGAGCACCGACTCACCATCGAAATCCTCGAGCAGCGCCTCGGTCATGCGCGCCACGACCCACGGCTGGCTGATGGTCTGGCCCAGGCCGATCGGCAGGGCCGTATCTTCATAGGCGCGGCTCGCCAGTGCTTCATCGACGAACAGATGGCGTGGCACGTTGCGAATCTGATTGAGCACGGCTTCAGACTTTATGCCGTGATCCTTGAGGCGGTGCACGAGCCGGTCGCGCGTGCGCGCCGATGTCATGCCTATCCCCTGCCGCGACTCAATCACGCTGCAGCCACTCGGCCACTTGCGGCAGCGCCTCGTGGCGGGTCAAGTCCACCTTAAGTGGCGTTATTGCGACCGCGCCGTTTTCCAGCGCATCGAAATCCGTCCCCTCGCCCGCATCCTGCCCCGGACCTGCGGGACCGACCCAGAAGATTGTCCGGCCGTGCGGATCCTGCGATTTCACCACCGGCTCGGACTTGTGCCGGAACCCGAGGCGCGCAACGCGCATCCCCGTCAGCTCATCGTATGGCCTGTCCGGAACATTGACGTTAAAAATGAACTCCGATGGCAACGGGTCTTTCTCGAGCCGCTGCACCAGTTCGGTGGCGACCCTGGCCGCCGTGTCGAAATGCTTATGCCCGACCAACGACACGGCGATCGTCGGTAGTCCGAGGAATCGGCCCTCCATCGCGGCCGCGACCGTGCCGGAGTAGATCACGTCGTCACCCAGGTTCGCACCGTGATTGATTCCGGATACGACGAGATCAGGCTCCTCTTTCAGATAACCCGTCAGCGCCAGATGCACGCAATCCGAGGGCGTGCCGTTAACCCGATAGCGGTTTTCAGCAACTCGAGACACGCGCAGCGGGTCGTGCAGAGTCAGAGAATTACTCGCCGCGGAGCGATTCCGGTCCGGCGCGACGACCACGACGTCCGCTATTTCAGACAGGGCATCGGCGAGTACGTTAATTCCGGTTGCGAGGTAGCCGTCGTCGTTGCTAACGAGGATTTTCATGCTGGCAGTGAGTACCCAAAGGATTGGCGGCTTGCGACTGGCTCACTATACTCAATGTTTCCCGTGCACCATAGCCTGAGTACGCCGCATTGAGCGATGACGATCCAGAACTGTTCCGCCGCGCGATGTCCAAAGCGAAGCCGCTGCGCAAAGACGAGCGCGTTGCTCATCCGCAGAAGAAACCTAAACCCAAAGCGCGGTTCACGCGAGCGGATGAAAAAGAGGCGTTACGCGAAAGCATGCTGTCCGACATCGACACCATGCAGCACGCCAATGCGGACAGCCTGCGCTTCCATCGTGCCTCGGTCGGTCGCCGAACGATGCGCAAACTTGCGCGCGGCCGCTTCAGCGTTCAGGCCGAGATCGATCTGCACGGTATGACCGTTGCGGAAGCCAAGCCGCGACTCTCTGACTTCATCGCTGACTGCGCGAAACAAGGTCTGCTCTGCGTCCGCATTGTTCATGGCAAGGGCCTGGGCTCCGGGCACAAGGGACCGGTACTGAAAAACAGCGTAAACGCCTGGCTACGGAAGTGGAACACGGTACTCGCGTTCGTGTCGGCGAGACAGGTGGACGGCGGCACCGGGGCTATCTACGTTCTCTTGCAAGAACCCTAGCGGGACGCAGACTGCGTCTTTGTGATTTCGCGCAGAACCGACGTAGCGTACGCTCCTTTGCCTAAACGGAAGTCGAGCCACAGCGCGTCCTCTTCGACCTCCCACTTGAGGTCTTGAACCCGTAGGCGCAGGGGTCGGCTGGCCGCATCGACCTTCGCAGCGATCAGTCCGGTTGCCAGGTCCTCGTGTTTGGAAACAACGTCGGTCTCCAATTCCGCGACAGTTCCGGTTCCCAGCGGCGCATTGCGTCCCCACAACGTCCCGGTCGGGTGGATGTCGAAGCCGGCGCAGCGCTGCTCTATCTCGTCCGTGACTTCGTCGACGGCGAAAACGCTGCCGGAGCCGTCGAGGTTGGCCAGTTC
>CAMYMP010000306.1 GCA_947259435.1 uncultured Woeseiaceae bacterium | reverse complement strand
GTCGAAGTTCGTTATCGGGCAGACAATCGATTCGCCCGCGCCAGTCTGTCAGTCGATATTCACAAGCAACGCAAGATTGTCCGGACAGCTGCAATGTTCCTGGCGAGAAATGCGCAATATGCGAACAGCGTTGTCCGTTTCGACGTTGTCGCAATCGACGCCGACGCTCGTGGCGAGCGAACGATCGAGTGGATCAAGGATGCATTCCGGCCAACAGATTCAAGCCTGTAACGCCGCGACGGCGACATTGCTTATCTTCATGGCTCGCTGCGCTGCGCTTTACTTTCGATAAGCAATGTCTCTGTCGCGGTCTTACTCGCCGTCAACTAAGTTGTGACTGGGATACAGTACTACTTTACGACCTTCAGATGTGGCCGGGAACGCGTCGCTTCGACTTGTTCCTGGTTGACTTTCTGCTCCGCAGACTCCGAGTCGTGCGAGAAAATCATCCCTTGGCCCGTCTCCCTGGCATAGATTCCCAGGACCGAGCGCATGGGCACCCAGACGTCAAATGGCACACCCGAAAATCGCGCGCGGAAGCTAACGGCGTCGTTTGTCAGTTTGAGGTTATGCGCCGCCGTCTCACTGATATTAAGAATGATCCTGCCATCCTTGACATGCTCAGGCGGCACGCTGACGCCATCGAAGGACGCGTCAACGACAATATGGGGCGTATGTCCGTTGTCGCCCATCCATTCGTGCATGGCACGAATGAGATACGGTCTCTTTGAACGGCTTGGATTGCTCAACGTTTACTATTCTCGAAATCGAGTCCCCGCGCGTAGCTTACCATTGTTTTTACGCGTCGCAGGTTTGGTGACATAACGCAGCGTTACAGTCTCATCTCCTGTTCCAGTTCGGTAAGACTCTGTTGGAACGAGCGCCGCGCAAATACTCGCTTCATGTATGCCTCGATCGGTTCGGCCTGACTGCCAAGCTCGATCCCATAGACCGGCAGGCGCCAGAGAATCGGCGCAATGCTCGCGTCGACCAGCGAAAACTCCTCACTCAGGAAATACGGCCGCGCGCCGAATAGTTCGGTGCTCTGCAGGATGCTCTCGCGCAGCAGCTTGCGCGACTTCGTGCTGAGCCTGCCGTCGCTGCTGGCGTCTGCCTCCTCGGCCAGCGAGTACCAGTCCGTTTCGATTCGAAACAGCGCGAGACGAAATTGCGCACGCATTACCGGATCAACAGGCATGAGCGGCGGGTGCGGGAAACGCTCGTCGAGGTATTCGATGATGACGCGAGAGTCATAGAGAGTTAAATCGCGATCGACCAGCGTCGGGACCGTGTGATACGGATTCAGGTCCATCAAGTCTTCAGGCAAATCGGCACCAAGGACATTTGCAATCTCGATATTGATATTCTTCTCAGCAAGGACCAGCCGCGTCCGATGACTGTGAATGTCAGTCGGGCGCGAAAATAGCGTCATTACGGAGCGTCTATTGGCTATTACTGCCATCACTTGACGTCCTTCCAGATTTGTTTCTTCAGCATAGCCGCGATAATGAGAAATACGATGAGATACATAAGCACCCAAACGCCCAGTTTGCGGCGCTCGGATCGAATCGGTTCGGCAATGTAGGCAAGAAAATTTACGGTGTCGCGAACGAAATCATCGTAATCCTCTTCGTCCAGACTACCGGCGGTAACCTTTTCAAAACCCTCGAACTCTCGCGACGTGACGCCGTCCTCAGTGTGCTCCGCAAACTTCGCGCGCTGGTAGCCCTGCAACTCCCACAGCACGTGCGGCATGCTCGTGCCTTGCAAGACATGGTTATCGACACCGGTCGGGCTGTCTGCATCCAGGTAAAAGCCCTTCAGGAAATTGTAAATGTAATCGGGACCCTTTGACCGGGCTAACAGGGACAGGTCCGGGGGCGGATTGCCAAACCAGCGCGCGGCGCTATTGGCGGGCATCGAGACCGTAATGGTCTCGAAAGTCTTCTCGGCGTTGAACATGAGGTTATCAACGAGCTGTTCTTCGGACAGCTCGAGATCCTTGCCAATCGTGTTATAGCGAACGTACTGCGCCGAGTGACACCCCGAGCAATAGTTCATGAAGTTTCTCGCACCGCGCTGAAGCGAGGCAACATTTCCCGGATCGATATCCGACGCTTCCAACTCAACGCCGCCGCCGGCCGCGAAGGCCTCGACAGCAATGATCAGCGGAATTGCTGCTGCCACGCCGCCTAGCCACTTTGACTTATCCATGATAGACCACCCTGTCCGGCACCGTTTTCGTCTTGTCGATAGTCGTGTAATAAGGCATCAACAGGAAGAACGCGAAGTAGAGGGCCGAGAAAATCCTGGCCGCAATCACGTAGATATTTTCTGCAGGCATGGTGCCCAGCCATCCAAGCGTAAGGAAGGTCACGACAAATATGGCCAGCGCTGACTTGTATATCCAGCCACGATAGCGAATCGACTTGACTCGCGCCCGGTCCAACCACGGCAGAAAGAGCGGCAGCAAGACGGCCACCACGAACAGTATGAAACCCCAGAGCTTGTCGGGCACGGCACGCAGAATTGCGTAGAACGGCGTGAAATACCAGACAGGCGCGATGTGCTCGGGCGTTGCCGTCAAATTGGCCGGCTCGAAGTTCGCGTGCTCGAGAAAGTAGCCTCCCATTTCCGGGGCGAAGAAAACGACCGCGGAAAAAATCATCAGGAAGATGATGATCGCAACGAGGTCCTTACTCGTGTGGTAAGGATGGAACGCAATGCCATCCAGCGGTACACCATCGGGCCCTTTGTTCTGCTTGATCTCAACACCATCAGGATTGTTCGATCCAACTTCATGCAGCGCAACAATGTGAACGAAGACCAACCCGATCAGCGCCAGCGGCAATACGATCACGTGCAGTGCGAAGAATCGATTTAGCGTGATATCCGAAATTGAGTAATCGCCACGAATGTACTCGACAAGCGTTTCGCCGATTCCAGGTATCGCGCCAAACAAGGAAATGATGACCTGTGCGCCCCAGTACGACATCTGGCCCCACGGCAGGAGGTAACCGGCGAATGCTTCGGCCATCAGCACCAGGAAAATCAGCATGCCGATAATCCAGATCAGCTCGCGTGGTTTCTTGTATGAGCCATACAGCATGGCGCGGAACATGTGCAGGTAGACGACGATGAAAAAGAACGAGGCGCCCGTGGAGTGCATATACCGTATCAGCCAGCCCCACTCGACATCTCTCATGATGTATTCGACAGAGGCAAACGCGTCGGCGGCGGCCGGTTTGTAATTCATCGTCAGGAAAATGCCGGTGACCAGCTGGATTGCCAGTACGACGAATGCCAATACGCCGAAAACGTACCAGAAGTTGAAATTCTTCGAGGCGTAGTACTCGGTGACGTGATATTTGAGCGTCGATGTCA
>CAMYMP010000305.1 GCA_947259435.1 uncultured Woeseiaceae bacterium | reverse complement strand
GAAACCCATGACCTGCATATGATGGTCTTCTGGTGGTGTGTCGCAATTGGCGTCGTCGTGTTCGGCGTTATGATCATATCGCTTTTCAAACACCGCAAAGCCGCCGGCGTAAAGCCCGCAACCTTCTCACACAGCACGACTGCGGAAGTTCTGTGGACGGCGATTCCATGCGTGATCCTGCTCGTAATGGCAGTGCCCGCCACCGAAACGATGATCAGGCTCGAGGACTCGCGCGACCCCGACGTCTCGATCGTTGTGACAGCCTACCAGTGGAAGTGGCATTACAAGTATCAGGACGAGGGTGTCGAATTCTTTTCGAGCCTCGCGCGGCCGAGCCTGGAGGCTCGACGCAAAGGATCCGGCGTTGATCCGTTTGCTGTTGACAATTATTTGCTCGACGTCGATCGCCCGCTCGTTGTTCCCAAAGGCAAGAAAATACGCATATTGCTGACGTCGAACGACGTCAATCACGCCTGGTGGGTGCCGGAACTCGCGATCAAGCGGGACGCAATTCCGGGCATCATCAATGAGGCTTGGTTCCGGCCGGAGGAAACCGGAACGTTTCGTGGTCAATGCGCAGAACTCTGCGGCAAAGACCATGGCTATATGCCAATAGTTGTCGAAGTCGTCGAACCCGACGCGTTCCAGGCCTGGGTTGACACGCGAAACGATGATGGCGCGCAAGTCGCGCGGTTGGAGAACTAGGGTATGAGCTCGACGGTAGCAGACGCGCTGGAGGCGCACGACGACCACGGGCCGGCCAAAGGCATCGGCCGCTGGTTGTTCACGACGAACCACAAGGACATTGGCACGCTGTACCTGATTTTCAGCCTCGTCATGTTCTTCGTGGGCGGCGCAATGGCGCTCGTCATTCGGTCGGAACTTATGAATCCCGGCCTGCAATTCGTGCACCCCGAGTTCTTCAATCAGATGACGACGATGCACGCGTTGATCATGGTATTCGGCGCCGTCATGCCGGCATTCGTTGGCCTCGCCAACTGGATGATTCCGCTGATGATCGGTGCGCCTGACATGGCGCTGCCCAGAATGAACAACTGGTCGTTCTGGATTCTGCCGGTCGCTTTCGGGCTGTTGCTCTCCACGCTGTTCATGCCCGGCGGCGCGCCGGCCAGCGGCTGGACGATGTACCCACCGCTCGTCCTGCAGACCGGTGACGCCTTCCCGTTCCTGATCTTTTCGGTCCATCTCATGGGTTTGAGTTCGATCATGGGCGCGATCAACATCATCGTCACGATCCTGAACATGCGGGCGCCGGATATGTGGCTGCTCAAGATGCCGATGTTCGTCTGGACCTGGCTGATCACGGCCTATTTGCTCATAGCCGTGATGCCCGTGCTTGCCGGCGCCGTCACGATGTTGCTGACCGACCAGTTCTTCGGCACGAGCTTTTTCCTCGCTGCCGGCGGCGGCGACCCGGTCATGTTCCAGCACATCTTCTGGTTTTTCGGGCATCCCGAGGTATACATCATGATCCTGCCGGCGTTCGGCGTCGTGTCTGAGATCATTCCGACTTTTTCGCGCAAGCCGCTGTTCGGTCATGACTCGATGGTCTACGCAGCCAGCTGTATTGCATTCCTGTCTTTTATCGTCTGGGCGCACCACATGTTCACGGTCGGTATGCCATTGTCCGGCCAGCTGTTTTTCATGTTCGCGACGATGCTCATTGCCGTTCCGACCGGCGTGAAGATTTTCAACTGGGTTGCGACGATGTGGCGCGGCGCGATGACCTTCGAAACGCCTATGCTGTTTTCTCTGGCATTCGTGTTCCTGTTCACGATCGGCGGCTTCTCGGGGCTGATGCTCGCGATCGCACCGGCCGACATTCAGTATCACGACACGTATTTCGTCGTCGCACATTTCCACTACGTGCTGGTGCCCGGATCGATTTTCGCGGTGATGGCCGCGGCATACTTCTGGCTGCCGAAGTGGACCGGCTACATGTACAACGAGGCAGCCGGCAAGCTGCATTTCTGGTCCTCGACGATATTTGTCAATCTGACGTTCTTCCCGATGCACTTCCTGGGGCTGGCCGGCATGCCGCGGCGCATACCCGATTACTCTACCCAGTTCGCGGACTTCAACTGGATGGCGAGCGTCGGCGCGCTCGGCTTCGGTCTGTCGCAGCTCGTTTTTGTCTACGTATTACTAACCGCGAAAAAAGGCGCGAAGGCAACGGATCGCGTTTGGGAGGCCCCGCGGGGTCTCGAGTGGACCGTGCCCTCGCCTGCGCCCTACCACACCTTCACCACGCCGCCGAAAGCTCGCGTTGAACAGGAGTCGTTCAAGTGAGGCCTGAGGACACCGAACAGCGCAGGAACATACGGCGCACCGCACTGATCATGGCCGGCATAGCGTTGACTTTTTATCTGGGTTTTATTCTCGTGGGCGTAATGCGATCCTGATTCATGAACGAGACGCAGCATCAACCACGCTTGTCGAACCGGTCGCTGACGGCCAGACTGCTCGTCTTCGCAGTCGCAATGTTCGCGTTCGGTTTCCTCGTCCTGCCGCCACTTTATGACGTGTTTTGCGACATCACGGGTTTTGGCGGGCGGACGAATGCGACGGCGGTCGCCGCCACGGAGGCACCTGACCTGACGCGGATGATTCGCATCGAGTTCGTGACGACCGTAAACCAGTATGCGCCATGGGATTTCTCGGCTGACGTCGACAGCATGGAGGTACATCCGGGCAAGATGTATTTCGCGACGTTTTCGGCGACCAACCTCTCGGCGCAACCGTTAACTGGCCAGGCTGTGCCGAGCGTCGCGCCCGTGACCGCGAACGAGCACTTCAAGAAAATCGAATGCTTTTGTTTCACAAGCCAGGAATTTGCCGCGAACCAGCAACGCGCGTTGCCGCTGCAGTTTATCGTTGATCCGGAGCTGCCCGACTACGTTGACACGATTACCTTGTCGTACACCCTGTTTGACACCGCGCCCATAGCCGCCAACAGCGGCCGCTAGACCAACTCGAGAGTAAACATGTCTCACGCTGAAGATCATTACTACGTCCCACATGACAGCTACTGGCCGATCGTTGGGTCCATAGGCCTGCTGTTTCTGATGCTCGGCGTTTCCACCTGGCTCAACGGCGCGGATGCCGGCTTCTGGGTCATGCTTGCGGGCGTGGCCGTAATTGTCGTCATGCTGATTGGCTGGTTCGGCGCGGTTGTTGGCGAGAATCAGGGCGGCCTCTACAACGCGCAGGTCGACAAATCGTTCCGCATGGGAATGTTCTGGTTCATCTTTTCCGAAGTGATGTTTTTCGCGGCGTTTTTCGGTGCGCTGTTTTATGCCCGAAACATGTCCGTGCCGTGGCTCGGCGGCAGCAGCAACAATTTTTTCACGAACCTGTTGCTCTGGCA
>CAMYMP010000304.1 GCA_947259435.1 uncultured Woeseiaceae bacterium | reverse complement strand
AGGATGCGCCGGTGATCGGATGCGAGCGGCAGGCCCGTCGTGTCGATCGAAATGTCTGTGGTCGCACCGACAGCCGCGACCCTATTGCGGCCAGCAGCAGCAGCGTCACGCTGCGCCTCGGCCACGAGGCCGGCTTCGTACAAGAGTTCGTATCGCTCTAGCGTCAGCACGAGATCAAGGTTCGACGCGTCTGCCTGCCCGAACGTCACGTTGACTCTCTCTCGCCGTTGCTTCCGTTTGCGCTGGTCCTTCGGCTGCCTGACCCAGCGCTGCAAAGCCGGCTCGAGCGCATCGCGCATGACATCAGGACGCCCGGAGCGCCAGTCCTCCCAGGGCAAAAAGCTGTACCAGTCACGCCACTCGGCATCGGCTACACCAACCTGGTCTTCGTGAGTCAATGCGATATAGGCCCCCGACACGACTCTCGGTCCGCCTTCGATTTCGCGCGGATCACGATTGCGATTGCCGAAGGTATACAGCTGCTCGACGTAGTAGAGGTCCAGTCCGGTCTGGGCTTCGACCCAGCCGCGGAGCCCGTTCTCGAGGCTGTCATGATGGATGGGGTCGAAAGGACCACTCGGCAGACCAAGGCCACGGAAGTCCGATTGCTCGCCGGTCTGGTTGACGAGCAGGACTCTGGGCATGTCATGCGTGACCGCAACAATCACGGCGGTCAGATTGATGAGGATGTTATTGCGGTTATCGGCCATTGACACACTTTATGCTCTCTGCGAGTATAATAAAATATGCTCCTGAAGAGCATAATAGTTTCGCGGGTAAGCAGTTTCGTTGTGGCCCGCAGGACAAGGTGATTTATGATTTCGAATCAAGAACTTACTGAGGATCTTGCCAGGGTGGCGCCGCTCTATGAGCGCGTGAAATCCGTGATTCCCGACGTCGAGTGGCCCGTCCATGCGCCCTACGTTGCGGCAATCAATGATCTGAAGAAAGAGCGCAATGCCGTCATTCTTGCGCACAACTACCAGACGCCGGAGATCTATCACTGCGTTGCGGACATCACGGGCGATTCGCTCGCGCTGGCGAGAAAAGCCGTCGAGACCGATGCCGAGGTCATCGTTCTGGCAGGCGTCCACTTCATGGCGGAGACGGCCAAACTACTGAATCCCGACAAGACCGTGCTGATTCCCGACGTCCGTGCAGGCTGTTCCCTGGCCGAGTCCATCACCGCAGATGACGTTCGGCAACTGCGGCAGAGATATCCGGGTGTCCCGGTCGTCACCTACGTGAATACCTCGGCGGCAGTAAAGGCCGAGTGCGACATTTGCTGCACCTCCGGCAATGCCGTTGAGATAGTCGAGTCGCTCGGGACGGACCGCGTCATTTTTGTACCGGACGAATACCTCGCGTCTTACGTGGCCGAACAAACGGATGTCGAGATCATTCCCTGGCAGGGGCATTGTGAAGTACACGAACGCTTCACCGCCGCGGAACTCGAAGACTATCGTGCCGGGCATGAAGGCCTGACGATCATTGCGCACCCTGAATGTCCGCCGGATGTGCTCGATGCGGCCGACTTCGTTGGCTCGACCGCGCAAATGCAGAATTTTGTCGTTACCGAGCGTCCGCCGAAAGTGCTCATGGTCACCGAATGTTCGATGAGCGATAACGTGGCCGCTGATATAGACGACGTCGAGTTCATCCGGCCGTGCAACCTGTGTCCGCACATGAAGCGCATCACGCTTGCGAATATCCATGAATCGCTCAAAACGCTCGAGCCTCGCGTCGAGATCGATCCGGTCGTCGCGGACAGGGCGCGCGACGCGGTGGAGCGCATGCTGGCGATCGGAGGCTGACGATGCGCCGCGCAACCGACACCATGATGTCCGTGCAGCACGACGACATTATCGTTGTGGGTTCCGGCATCGGCGGTCTGGTCTGTGCGCTGTCGCTTGCGCCACGGTCCGTCACATTGATTACAAAGACGCCGAAACTGCAGGGTGGCTCGAGTTTGTGGGCGCAGGGCGGCATTGCCGCCGCGGTCGGTCCCGACGATTCGCCACAGGCGCATGCGGCGGACACGCTGTCGGCCGGTGCCGGCCTGAGCGATCCGGAGCGTGCGCGGGAGCTGACCGACGAAGGTGCCGCGAGCCTGGACTGGCTCGTTCGCGAGGGCATACCTTTCGATCGCGACATTCATGGCGATCTGGCGCTCGCGAGGGAAGCCGCTCATCAATTTCCGCGCGTGGTTCACGCAGGCGGCGACACAACAGGCCATGTACTTGTCAATTCGCTGATCGACCGCGTTGCGGCCGCGCCGTCGGTCAAGGTTCTCGAGGATACGCTTGCGTATGACCTGGTCGTCGAGAAAGGTCGTATCCAGGGTCTCATCACGTTCAGTCGGGAAAGCGCCTGGGTGTTTCACAAAGCCCCGCAGATTGTGCTTGCGACCGGCGGTATCGGAATGGCCTGGTGGCGCACGACCAATCCGGTCGAGGCGACGGGTGACGGACTTGCGATGGCGGCTCGCGCCGGAGCCAAACTGACGAACCTCGAGTTCGTGCAGTTTCATCCGACGGCATTGGCAGTCGAAACACGCAACGGCGCCAGTTTGCCGCTCCTGACAGAGGCACTGCGCGGCGCCGGCGCGCTGCTGCTCGACGAGCAGGGCGAACGCTTCATGTTGTCCGAGCACCCGGCCGCGGAGCTGGCGCCCCGCGATGTCGTTGCGCGCAGTATCGAGAAACGGACCAGTACCGGACAGAACGTGTATCTGGACCTGCGGCCGGTTCTGTCCGGTGCACGCGGCGGATCGTTTCCCAAAGCAGTTCAGACCGCTACCGACGCGGGTTTCGATCCGTATAAAGAGGCGCTGCCAATCGCACCTGCGGCGCACTACCACATGGGCGGCATCGAGGTCGACGAGGTCGGACGAACGTCGATAAACGGTCTGTGGGCCTGCGGCGAAGTCGCGACGACCGGGATTCACGGCGCGAATCGGCTCGCCAGCAATTCCTTACTGGAAGCATTGGTCTGGGCGCGCCGCGTCGCAAGGAAGCTCGCCGATGTGCCTGTGCGGCAAGACGACGGTCCGAGCAGCATTCCGCCACTGCCACAAGTTGCCGCTGTCGATCCGGTGACATTACAAGAGCAGGTCGAAAAAACGAGAAAGATCATGTCGCGCCATGTCGGCATAGTGCGCAGCGGCGACGATCTCGGTGCGGCGTACGACGAGCTGTCGGCAATCGACCAGCAGCTCGATAATCTGATCGATGCAGCATCGCCAGGGCAGCAGGACGGCATCAGACAATGGGCGGAGGCCCGCAACCTGATTCTGGTCGCCCGCCTCGTGACGTTTGCGGCACTGCGGCGCGAGGAAAGCCGCGGTGCTCACTATCGCGATGACTATCCACGGCCGCGGCCGGAATGGCGCCG
>CAMYMP010000303.1 GCA_947259435.1 uncultured Woeseiaceae bacterium | reverse complement strand
GAAGGTGCGAAAATATGGTCTGGTTACCCGCTGGTTGCGCGTTCGGCATGGACCTGGACGGATAGGGGGAATGTATGAATCTAACGTTGATGGCGCTGGTTCTGGTTATTCTTATTGCTGCCTGGATATTCGTCCGCCGCAGGAAGGCCGGGAGCTCGGACAAGATCAAGCCCGTGTCGCGTACCAGCAGCGCAGATCCTGCCTTTCACGCTGTGTCGATAAAATTTTCGGGTAATGCGTGCGACGCCGCCAAGGAACTGGATGGGCGACGATTTCTCTCCAGCGCGGCGCCGAGATTACCGCTGGCAGAGTGCGATGTTCTCGAATGCCGCTGCCGCTTTGTGCATCACAAGGACCGGCGCGCAGGCAAAGACCGGCGCAGCCCGTTCGCCCCTTCGGGATTTGGTACCGCCACGGGTAAGTTTGAGGTAGAAAAGCGCAAAGCTCGAGATCGTCGCGCTGAGAACGACGAGGACTTTTTCTAGCGTCCTCGCCATTCCGGCGACCTCATCGGCCTTGGCCTAGTAACCGTAAGCCGCTACGGTCTGCTCGTAGTACTGTAAGTCCTGCTCGAACCGTGCCCGATCCGCAACCAGATGCCTGATCTCGGCTTCCAACTCGCCGGTACGTTCAGACAAGTCCTTGAGTTCGATGAGTAACGCAACGCGCTCTTCGGTCGTCGTTTCTTCGCTGATCAGGAGTAATTCCGCGGCAACGATCCGGTGTTCTGCAGCTTCGAGCTCACTCTCTCTTGCATAGATCTGCGAATTCGCGGAATTCACATTGGCGCGCATGGTGTACAGTTTGTGGCCGGCGTGGAAGGCCTCGAGGAATTCAGGTTCCATGTCAGCGGCACAGACGCCGTTGTAGTTGCCGCCGTTGGCGCCGAAATTGAAGCCTCTTCCAGGCTGGCAAAATTCCACGAGACCCTGATCCCGGCCGCGCTGATACGCCGGAAAATCTGCGGTGATGCCATGTTTGGCACAGGCTTTGCGGTGACTGCCAAATCGCTCCGTCGTGTAGCCACGCGAACCGTCTTCATAGCCGACGGCGGACCAGTCGCTGGTCGCACATTCATCCGCGTTCATCGACGCGCAGCCGCCGAGGCCGACAACAAGAAGCGCCATCAGAATATTTGTCCATTTGCCATTCATTACGAATCCCTCCGAATACCTTGCGGTAAGTCTGCAATATACATACAACAGCTAACCTGAATCTCGGCTGAAAAGTGCGTACTGCAACGCTTTCGGACCGTGTCCAATGTGACCTGGGTCACAGTGGCAAGCCTGCGGCCCGGATACTCTGACGGATACGGCAACAAGCGAGAACTTGGGATGGATATCGAGGGATTCAGTGGCGCGGCGACCGTTGCACTGGCTTGCACGATAGTTTTCGTCGTGGTTGCAAAATCCTGGCAGATCATTTCCCGCTCCGTTAGTTCGCATCCGAGTTTTGCCGGCAGCATCATGCGCGAGGCTGCGCAGCGATTCCGTGACGAGTTCGACCGCCTCACCAGCGCCCAATCGACCTACCTCAGCGCTGGATTGGTGTTCGTTATGCTTTTCGTTGCCGCCTACGTCCTCAAGGCGGAGCGCCTGTATGCGGGATACCCGCAATGGCAGCTATATTTGTTTCTGGTCGCCTTATTGATTGGTGGCTTGCTGGTTCTGTTCCGGCTCACGCGAACTATCGCGGCGCGTCAGCAGGTCAAGCTGATACGCGACGCCAATATCGCCATCGGCCATCAATTGCATCGAATCTCGGCCGGTTTCGGTCATGTTTATCACGACGTTGAGACGAACGCCGGTGTGATTGACCACGTTATCGTCGGACAGAACGGCGCTTATGCCGTGAACGTCTTCGCAAAACGTCCAGCCAAGAATGGTGACGTCTATCTCGATAACAATAAAGTCGTCTTCCAGCCCGCTAAAAAGTCCATCTCAATCGTGGCAACGGCAAAAAAGACCGCCGCACTGGAACGCGAATTTCGCCGGCTGCTCGATCATCGCGTCCGGGTTCGTTCGGTCATCGCCATTCCGGGCTGGCAGATAACACAGCAATCCAGCGAAGAGCACCTGCTGGTCAATGATATCTGATGAACGAGGACGTTGAAGCCTTGCACAATCTGTTGACGACTCGTTGTAGCCTGATCGCCGAAAGCCAGGATCTGCCCGCTTAGCGGCGACTCGCGTTAAAGCGGGGTCAAGCGCGCCTCGAGCTCGCCTTTTTCGATCACTTCACTGAACTCGTCGGCTAGTACTTCGCAAGCGGCCACGACTGTCCGCCAGATTCGGACACGCTCGCCGGGCGTGTAGTTAAGAAAATCGGTCCGATCAGTGATCTTGCCGTTTGGCAAGCCCGCGACAAATTCTGCGGACGGACATACGAGCAAGGTGCGATCGACATGAGTCGATTTCGGTCGCCGCCATGTCAGTTTCTTGTCGAACCAACCCGGTACGATCCGCTCAAAGAAATGCGGATAAAGCGTCAAGCGATCCGAGCCGCTGTGTGGCAAATCGAGGTGGTAGTCAATGATACCGCCGTCCCGATAGACACCCGGCTTGGCACCACTAATATCCCGCACACCCGACAGCACGAGCGGTATGGAGCCCGTTGCGGCGACGACATCTTCGAGGTTGTGCGTGCCAAGATGCACACGTTGCGTCGCGAAGTCGCTCAAGTCGAAAAACGGTGGCCGATCGCGCGCATCAAAGAACAACGCTCGCTCGAAAAACAGTGCGAGCGATCTGCGCGCAACAGCATTCAAACTTGCAGCGGCGAACAGGCTTGCGGCCAACAGTGCACGATTCTCGGATGCAGCAATATGGCGTGCGCGAACGGCCATGATATGTGTGCGCAATACCGGGTGTGCGAGTATTTCAGCCGCGCCTTTTTCGCCCAGTGCAATGTTCAGAATCTCGCGACTTTTGGCTGTGATCTCGTGAATATCCGGATTGTCGCTGTAGCTCTGCTCGATATACGCTTCCTCGAATCGTTCGATGGCTGCGATTGAATCGTTCTGCGCGTAGCATGCGAAGCGCCACGCCCCGATTGATGTCGAGACCATGTGCACAGGTCCCTGAAGTCGCGGCACAATATCGCGCAGGATGGCACGATCGAGCTGGCTCAGAACCAGCCATTTGGCGCCTCCGGAAGCCCCGGCAATCGTGCCAATACGATCTATTGCGAACCCATGTCGCCGAATCATGTCGAAGGCTCCAGGACCGGCCTTGAACAGCAAATTGCGGGTTGTCACTCCTCGTTCAGCTCCTGATGTGTGAAGCGGGTCTCAGTGTAGAATCGCACACAATGCTTATGTCGCAAATACACGCCGCAGCGTGCCATGCATTGCTATGCTGCAGAGGTACCCGGGGAGACTGATTCTTGCCGCTAAAATACGCCGCATCTGTCTGCATCGCGCTGTCCGTTTTGCTGGCCAGCCTCGCGCACGCGCATGGCGACCGCGAGAAGCCCCTGTTCGTGGCACCGGATGGCGTCGATGCCGGTCGTTGCCAGGACACAGCGTCGCCCTGCCGGACGATCAACTACGCATTGCGTTGGGTCGGCAAAGGTGGGCAAATCCGCGTTGCACGCGGCGCGTATGACGTCACCAATACAGAGGACCTGTTCCAGCTAATCGGCGACGACATCGATATTCGTGGCGGCTACGACACCGAAAACGACTTTTCCGCGCCCTCGTCCAGAGCCACAACGCTGACCGGCGTCCCGACCGCCTACGCCGATCTCATGAGCAAGCGAGGTTTTCATGTCGTTGTCGATCGCAAAGGTATCGACTACGACATGGTCGCGCAGACGACAAAACTGCTTGCGGTTCATGAGAGTCTTAAATCGAGCATGCCGGCCACGCCGTGTGATGGTGGCTCTGCCGGCGGACTACCCTGTAACAATGTCGATCTGTTATCGCATGTCGGCTCTGCCGATATCTCTGCGAACCCGGGCAACGGCGCCGACGTCTGGGGATTTGTCGATCTGAACAGTAATCGCGAATACGCGATAGTCGGCTTCCAGAACGGAACTGCCGTTTTTGACGTTACGGATGCCGAAGATCCCAGAGAGATCGGTTTTATCGATGGCCAGACCACCGCGTGGCGTGACATCAAGGTCTACCAGTTTTGGAACACGGTGACCGGTCGCTGGAACGCGCATGCGTACGTGACGACCGACGGATCCAGCGACGGATTGTTCGTTATCGACCTGAGTGGCCTGCCGCATAACATCGGGCGCCTGAGCTATCCGAGTGACTTCTCTGCAGCGCACAACGTCTATGCCACCAATACCGATTTCGGCACCGGCCTCTCATTGACCGGCGACCCGCCGACACTCGTCATTGCCGGATCGAATCGGAATTCCGGGCCCTATCGTGCCTATTCCGTGGACAATCCCGCCTCTCCCTCGTTCGAGGTCATGCCGGGCTCCGGACGCAGCGACTACATGCATGACGCGGCGTCCATGATCATCACTGACAGCCGCAAAGACACCCAATGCGTCAATGCAACGACCTATTGCGAGATCTTGTTCGATTTTAACGAGCTGACTTTTGATGTCTGGGACATCACTGACACCACGAATCCGGTCCGCCTGAGTCGGACGAATTACCCCAATGTCGCTTACGTGCATTCGGGCTGGTGGTCGGAGGACAAGCAGAACCTCTACGTCCATGACGAACTCGATGAGCGTGACTTCGGGCTCAACACGACCTTGCGCGTATATGCACTCGCAGACCTTACGGCACCGGTGTCGGCAGGCGCCTGGGTCGGCCCGACACGGGCGATCGATCACAATGGCTTCGTGCGCGGCAACCGGTACTACATGTCGAATTACAGCCGCGGACTGACCATCCTCGATCTCACCGACCCGGCCAGTCCTGTTCCGGTTGGACGCCTCGATACCTACCCGGCTTCTGATGGCAGCAGTTTTGTCGGTGCATGGGGCGCCTATCCGTTTTTTCATAGCGGCAATATCGCAATCAGTGATATCGGTAGCGGCTTCTACATGGCAGCTGACCGTACTCTCGATGTCGCGCAAGGCTCCCTGTCATTTGTGTCGCGTTCATTCGGCGGCGAAGAAGGAACTACTTTGCCGATCACAGTCCGCCGCAGCGGCGGTGCGACCGGTTCGATCAGCGTCGGTTACGAAATCGTGCCAGCGACTGGCAGCAGCGTGGACGTGCAGGTCGCGAGCGGCGTATTGAGCTGGGGCGATGCGGATTCGAGCGACAAAGTCATTAGCCTCGAACTGCTTGCTGACGCGGACACGGAAGACATGGAACGCATGTTGATCAAACTCGTCGCGCCGACCGGTGGCGCAACGCTGGCTTCGGACAACGTCGCCAGCATATATGTCAGTGAACCGGGAGTGGCCGCGATCGTCGAATTTGACCGGACGATGATAAGTACCGCCGAGCGAGGCTTTGCGACCGCAGTTGCAGTTATCCGCAGAATTGGCACTTCAGCAGGCGCGGCC
>CAMYMP010000302.1 GCA_947259435.1 uncultured Woeseiaceae bacterium | reverse complement strand
AACAACTGGATCAGCTTGACGTTCTTCGACAGTCGTTGGCGACTCCGGGACTCGAACGCGCGATATTACGACTTCGTCGGCTCGAGGTGCCATAACAAGCAACACGTTATCACCGCGCCGTATATCACGCAGTCTGGCGTCGCGCCCGTTAACAGTTACTCGCGTACCGTCCGGTACAGAAAATTCGCGGGTCTGACCGCGGTTCGCGCCGCGAATTGTCAATGTTCGTTGCTTCGAATTGACTTTCACAACTTCGGCTTCGATAAACTCCTGCGAAATGACGTATTCGTCGACCAGGATACTGTCATCTTGCTGCGCCAGCGCGAACGTCGGTAACGCGAAAATCGCGACAGTCAAGGATACTAAGATGTTTCTCATTTCATTCTCCATTAAGTTTACTTTTCAAATCATTTTCGCCCGATGTTCGTTCGGCCCGGACAATAAACCGTTTTGGTGCACTGCCCACGAAATAGAACGGGTAGCACGTAATTAACGTCACTACGGAACCTTCTGTCGGCGCCAGGACGGAAACATCCTCCGGCTCGACAATCGATAGCTCCGTCACTGCGTAGTAGTCGATGCCGGCCTCGTGTCGAATTTCGATTTCAGTGCCGACATTGACGTCTTTGAGTCGTCGAAAGAATCCATCGCGATGCCCCGCCAGGGCGAGATTGCCGTCAGCGCCGACGCGACCTGTACCCTCCACCCGGCCTACGCCAACGTTTAGCACTCGATCTGATGTGCCCTCGAACATCGCCACGCGCATACCGACCGAGGGAATTGTCAACAAGCCGAGCGGTGAAAGATTCTTGCTGTCAGAGCGGTTGCGCTCGTAACGCTCGATCCGCGACATTGACCAAAGCGAATGATCGGGTGCAGCCGTAGCTGCCTGGCGCCATTCTGTTTCCAGGTCTGACATCGCAGCAGACTGCGCGCGCGCCGACTGCACTTTGGCCGCAGCGTAGGCGCTCAAACAGACGAGACCGAACAGCCAAAGCGCGGCCTCAAACCAACGCGAGATGGAATGTGTGCTCACAGACATAATTGATTAAAGCCTTGCGACGATATTTTTCATCGATCGTGACAATTCTTCCCAGCCGTCTTCGAGGCTCCTCTTGTGGTCTCGCCATGTCTCGTCGTTTGCGTCTTTGAGCTGTTCGAGCTCGCGCTCGACGGCGGCGAGCTGGGCCTCGGCCTGCTGCTCGACTCTTGTCAGTTTCTCGCTCATTGCAAGACTCCCTTGCGCACCCGTAAATCTGATAGCTGCCATGAGGCCCGCGAGTTTGATCGCGACTTCCTGACACCGGGCATCCGCTTCGCGTGTGTAACGCGATCGGCTCGCGGCTGTCGCGCGGCGGACCAATTTGGCAGCCATTTGAAGAGGCTCCACGACCATGCTTGGCCGCACTATAGGGATCGCTTCTTAATAAATCTAACTAGTTTTTATTGTTATTTAGACAAATCTTTTTTATAAATAAGCAATGGACCTCGAACTCCTCAGAACCTTTCTGGAGCTCAACCGAACGCGACACTTTGGTCGCGCCGCCGAGGCGCTGCATCTGACTCAGGCAGCAATAAGCAGCCGCCTCAAGTCACTCGAGACTCAGCTGGGGGTAACCCTGTTTCAACGTAGCCGCCGCGAAATGCGACTGACGCCGGAAGGCACACGCCTGATTCGCCACGCAGAGCGGCAGATCGCCGCCTGGCGTGCGGCGCGTCAGGACGTGTCGCTGGCAAAGGCCACCGATCAGCTCGTCATTGGCGGCAGCCTTCGGCTTTGGGACGTGTTGTTGCAGCGCTGGCTGCACGATTTGCGCCGGACCTATCCGGATCTGGCGATCATCGCCGAATCACAGACCCCTGATTTTCTGACTCGCCGGCTCATCGACGGTACGCTCGATGTCGCCGTCATGCTGGAACCGGCGCAGCTCGACATCATGCAGGTACGGCAGATCGCGACGCTCGAGCTGGTCTGCGTTTCCAGTGTTCAGGGCCTCGACATCGAGCAGGCGCTTGCCCACAACTATGTGTTCGTCGATTGGGGTTTGACGTTCGGTCTCGATCATCGACGGGCATTTCCCGATGCGCCCGAGGCCATGACCCGCGTATCTCAGGGGAAGATGGCCCTCGAGTACATTAGCTCGGTCGGCGGGAGCGCCTACCTGCCAAAACGCCTGGTGCAAAAGGATGTGGAGTTCGGATTGCTGCACGCGGTCGATGGGGCCCCGGTTTTCGAACGACAGGCCTATGCGACATATCCGGTCAGGTCGCCGCGGATCAGTCTCATTGAAAAAAGTCTGGCGTTGGTTGCGCAGAATTAGTCTTCGCACTCCGTCAGGTGCCGGCGCCGCTGCCGATTGTTATGCAACTCCTGCCGTGCCGACGCGATAGAATGGCCGTTGTTTGGAAGTAGGTTCTATCAATACCATGGATCTGATTAACAGCACGATTGCCACAGCGGCAATATTTGCACCGGCGCTCGGAACAATTGTCCTGGTTGTCGCAGGTCTTTATCTCGTAGATTGGGTTCTCAAGCGTCGATGGCAGGACAACCCGGACGCGCAATTCCGTTTTCAACTGATCATGTTGGCTTTGACCTTTGCCGGCGGACTCGCGGTGATCATTGCCCTGCCCGTCAACGACGAAACGCGCGGTCAGTTGCTCAGCCTTATCGGCATCCTGCTTAGTGCCGCAATCGCCCTCTCCTCAACGACTTTCATCGGCAACGTCATGGCCGGAATCATGCTTAGAGCCGTGAAGAGTGCCCGCCCCGGTGACTTCATAACGGTTGCCGAACTGACCGGTCGCATAACCGAGATGGGTCTGCTGCACACAGAGGTACAAACGGAGTTCCGTGATCTTGTCACCGTTCCGAATCTTTATATGGTCACGCAGCCCATGCAGGTCGTCCGTACGTCCGGCACCATCATTTCGGCCGAAGTCTCGCTGGGGTACGACGTATCCCATGCCGACGTCTCTAGAATTCTGGGTGACGCGGCTACACAGGCTGGTCTGAAGGATGGTTTCGTGCACGTGCGGCAGCTTGGCGATTTCTCGGTGACCTACCGGATCGCCGGACTGTTAGAAGACGTCAAGAGCCTGATATCTGCGCGCTCCAGACTCCGGGAAGCGGTGCTGGATGACCTGCACGCAGCGGGTATCGAAATCGTATCACCCAACTTTATGAACACGCGCGCCGTTGCTGACAATAAGCTTTTTATTCCCAAGCCTGTTCCCAAGGTAGCCAAGGAAGAGCAAACGCAGGCCGAAGACGTGGCCTTCGACAAAGCGGAGGAAGCTGCATCGGTCGAGGAAATTCGCAAAGCCATCGAAATAATCGACGCCGAGTTGCTTGTATTGGAAAAAGAAGAAGGTGACGAAATAGTCATTTCCAAAGA
>CAMYMP010000301.1 GCA_947259435.1 uncultured Woeseiaceae bacterium | reverse complement strand
GCCACGTTGCGCTCGGCTCGATTGTTCCGTACGACAACGTTGCGTGATTGACCAACGTAAATACCGGCATCCGACGCGGCAATCGCGACGCATTCCTCGAGCAACAGGTTTTCGGTTTGCACCGGATAGATTCCGTATGCACCATTCTCTTCGTCAGGGCCGTTGGTCCACTCGGCTCTGACGCGCCGTATCGTGACGTTGCGGCCTTCGTTTATCTTGAGGCCGTCGCCGGCCGTATCCTCGATCGCCAGGTCTTCGATCGTGAAATTGCTCGCATTTATGAGCAGGCCTTCGGCGCCCTGCACCTGATTCCTGAATGACAGAATCGACTTGTCCATGCCCAGGCCGCGCAGCGTCACACCGGATACGTTGAGTGAAAGCCCGCGATTGATGGCGTGCACGCCTTCCGGAATCGTAATGACATCACCCGGCTTTGCCGTGATGAGCTGCGTCTGCAATTGCTTTTGATAGTCGGATGGCGCCGCCTCCTGGGGACGGTCCGGCTGCTTGGAACAGGATGACAGCAGTGTGCCAATCAAACAGCTCAACAACAGAAATTTGCTTGTTTGCACGGACGCCGCTCCGGTGACAAATGGGCTAGGATATGCCTGACTTCATTATATCGGCCAATCGGAGGTGCCGGTGATTGATGTGATTCGTTCCGATAGCCGTGGTAGTGCTGATCACGGCTGGCTCAAGAGCAAGCACACGTTTTCGTTTGCGGATTATCACAATCCGTCGATGATGGGGTTTGCCAAGCTGCGCGTCGTCAACGAGGACTGGATCGAACCCGGCCAGGGTTTCGGCACGCATCCGCACCGCGATATGGAGATCGTTACCTACATGATCGACGGTGCGCTCGAGCACAAGGACAGCATGGGCAACGGCTCGGTAATACGCCCCGGCGAATTGCAGCGCATGACGGCCGGTACTGGCGTGCGGCACAGCGAGTTCAATCACTCGGCGGATGACCAGGCGCACCTGTTGCAGATCTGGATCCTGCCGGAACGCAACGGTCTCGAGCCCGGATACGAGCAGAAACTGTTCCCGAGCGAAGAGAAGAGCAATCGCTGGCGCCTCGTAGGTTCGCGCGATGGCCGCGACGGCTCATTGACGATCCACCAGGACGTCAGCCTGTACTCGAGCGAACTAAATCAGGACAGCGAACTCGAGCATACTTTCGACGGCCGGCGGCGGGGATTTCTGCAGGTCGTGCGCGGCTCGGTCGAAGTCGAGGGGCAGAAACTGGTTGCCGGCGATGCCGTTGCAACCCAGGATCAGGAATCGTTGTCCTTACGTGCGGCAACCGATTCAGAACTGCTGATGTTCGATATGACCTAAGCAGCATAACGGGACTTTCGCCCTGATCTGACGCAAAATCGTCGGTTATGAAGCGGCACTTTCTCATATTTTGGCTTGCGATCTCTCTGGCGTCCTGCGGCGGCGGTGGCGGCGGCGGCAACTCTCCGCCACCCGGCAACCCGGTCGCAACCCCCATCTATGACGTCCAGGGCAGCGGTGCAGCGAGCCCGATGATCGGCCAAGCGGTTGTTGTGGGCGGCGTCGTCACCGGAGACTTTCAGGACGGCGACGGCGATAACACGCGTAACCTCGGTGGCTTCTATATTCAGAGCGTGCCCGACGCCGATTTCGCGACGTCGGACGGCGTATTCGTCTTCGACGGTGGCAACCCGGCCGTCAACGTCAATGAGGGAGACTCCGTTCGCGTGGAAGGCGTCGTAAACGAGTTCTTTGGCGAAACGCAGATTTCGGCCAGCAGCGTGACCGTTAACGGTGTCGGCGGAATTCTTCCGGCTCCCATCAATTTGCCGGCTTCGGCGACGACGACAAACAGTGACGGCGACATCATCGCCGACCTCGAACGCTATGAAGGCATGCTCATTCGTTTTCCGCAGTCGCTGACGGTGTCCGCCCTGTACGAACTCGAGCGGATGGGCGAGGTACTGCTCACGCAAGGTGGGCGGCCATATCAATTTACGAACCAGAACGCCCCCGATGTGGCCGGCTACGACGCCTATCGCGAGGCCATCGCTGCGCGGCGCATCTTGCTGGATGACGGCTTGCGGGTCGCCAACGCAACACCGATCCGTTACCTGACCGCGGGCGCCGCCCCCGGTTATTCAATAAGAATTGGCGATCAGGTGACCGACGTCACAGGCGTGCTGCGTTATTCGAGGGGCAGTGGTTCGAACGGTACCGAGACGTATCGCCTTATGCCAACCGCCGACCCGATGTTTAACTCCACCAATCCGCGGCCGGGTGCACCTGGCATCGGCGGTGCATTGCGCGTGGCGAGCTTCAATGTCCTGAACTTCTTTTCCGGAATTGACTCGGGTCAGGCGGATTGCGGGCCGACGGCAACTGCAAATTGTCGCGGCGCTGACAGCGCGGCTGAACTCACGAGGCAGCTCGGCAAGATCGTGACCGCTTTGGACATGCTCGACGCCGATGTCGTCGGACTGATCGAGCTCGAGAACAATTCAAGCGAGTCTCTGCGGCAAATAGTCGATGCGCTTAATACGCGCGTCGGTGCAGGAACCTATGCGTATGTTGACACTGGTACGATTGGCGATGACGCGATCAAAACCGGCTTCGTTTACAGACCAGTCTCGGTTAGCCTTTTAGGTACCGCAGCCATTCTCAATTCGACCGTGGACTCGCGGTTCGACGACACGAGAAACCGGCCGGCGCTTGCACAAACATTCGTACAGAATTCGAACGGCGCTCGGGTCACGATTGTCGTGAATCATCTCAAGTCCAAGGGTTCCGATTGCGATGCCGCAGGCGACCCCAATCTCGGCGATGGGCAGGGTAACTGCAATGGCACGCGCAGCAGCGCCGCGGCAGCAATCGCGGGATGGGTGGCCGCTGACCCCACCTCGAGCGGAGATCCGGATTTTTTGATTATCGGCGACCTGAATGCATACCTGCTCGAAGATCCGATTGCGACGCTCAAGACCGCCGGTTTCACCAATCTATCTGAAGCGACAGCCGGTCCGGACGCCTACTCGTTCGTGTTTGACGGACAATCCGGCGCGCTGGATCATGCCCTGGCGTCGGCCAGCCTGGTTCCGCAGGTCGCCGAAGTACTAGAATGGCATATCAACGCCGATGAACCTCCCGCGCTCGATTACAACCTGGAATCGGGACGAGACCCGGGCTTATTTGACAGCAACACACCGTATCGGGCCTCGGACCATGACCCGCTGGTTATCGGCCTGGATCTCACGCCCTAGTGCTTCCGGAGGCGACCATGAGTGAGTTTGGTGAACTGATTGATGCAACCACCCTGCGGTTCGAACGGCTGCTGCCAGGGCCCATCGAACGCGTGTGGAGCTACCTGATCGAAAGCGAGAAGTGCGCCAAATGGCTGTGCGGCGGTGCCACTGAACTACG
>CAMYMP010000300.1 GCA_947259435.1 uncultured Woeseiaceae bacterium | reverse complement strand
GTCTACGGCAGCATCGAGGAAGATGTCCAGCGCCGTGATTTCACCTGCAACGCGCTCTATTACAACATCGCCGATTTCAGCATTTGGGATTACGTCGGGGGCGTACGCGATGTCGAACGCAAGCGCCTCGTATTGATTGGCGACCCGGACATGCGCATGCGTGAGGACCCGGTACGGATGCTCCGCGCCGTCCGCTTTGCGGCGAAACTGGGATTCACGATCGATGCGGCGGCCGAAAAAGCCATGGCCAAGGATGTGCCGCTTCTCGCAAACGTGCCGGCTGCGCGGCTCTTTGACGAGTTTCTCAAGCTCTTTCAGTCCGGATTCGCCGAGAGGACCTTTGAACTTCTTCGCGAGTACGGGCTGTTTGCACAGATGTTTCCGGTGACGGACAAAGCGCTCGACAAAGACCCGGCATTTCTGCGCTTTGTCGAAGCGGCTTTGCAAAACACGGACCGGCGCTTCCACGCGGACAAGTCGGTCACGCCGATGTTCTTGCTTGGCGTGTTCCTCTGGAAGCCAACCTGCGAACTCGCGGCGATTCGGCGGTCGGAGGAAAAGATGTCCGAGTCACAGTCCTTGAGCCTCGCATCCTATGAACTCGGCGCAGACCAGCAGCGGCGTATCGCAATCCCGCGTCGATTCACAGTGCCGATGCGCGAAATGCTTGCGCTGCAGCCGAGGTTTTCGCAGACGCGCGGGAAGCGAGCTATCAAGCTACTCGAACACCGTCGATTTCGTGCGGCGTATGACTTCATGTTGCTACTCGCCGACGTCGGGCAATTCGATAAGGAAAAGGCCGACTTCTGGACCAGGGTACAGAATCAGTCGGCTGAACAGCGTGCGGCCAGTTTTCAGATCAGCGCACAGCCAAAGGGCCAGCGTCGCCGCCGCCGCCGGCGGCGCGCGAAGCCGGCGCGGTCGCAATGAGCGGCGCAGAACGACAATCCGCTGTCTGCTATATCGGCCTGGGCAGTAACCTGGGTGACCCATCTGCACAGGTTGAGAGTGCCCTGGAGATAATGCACGAAACGCCTGAAATCCGCCTTCTGTCTCGATCGCCGCTGTACCTGTCAGCTCCGCTCGGGTCGGTGGACCAGCCGGATTTCGTTAATGCAGTCGCGAAGATATCCACTACGCTGCGAGCCCGTGACCTGCTGCTCGTCCTCAAGCGAATCGAACGGCTCAGAGGCCGCAAGGACGGCGCCCGCTGGGGGCCACGCGTTCTCGATCTCGACTTGTTGTTATATGGAGCACAGGAGATCAACGAACGACATCTCAAAGTGCCGCATCCGGGCATCGCTGAGCGAAATTTTGTATTGTTGCCGTTACGGGATATCGCACCCGACCTCGATATTCCCGGGCTCGGCCGCGTTGCCGAGATTGCAGTCAACGAAAACGAACCACGGATTTCACGCATCCAATGATGGGAAAGCACCTTTGTCAGTCCGACAGTTGAATAGCAGCGGGGATGCCTCACGCTACATTGTCGTCGAGGGTCCTATCGGCGTTGGCAAGACGAGTCTTGCGAAAAAGTTGGCGGCGAGTTTGTCGGCCGATCTTGTGCTGGAGGAGGTTTACGAGAATCCGTTTCTCGAGCATTTCTACCGGGACGGCCGGTCTGCGGCCTTGCCGGCGCAAATGTTCTTCTTGTTTGCCCGTGCCCGGCAGGTTGAGGATTTGCGCCAATCCGACCTTTTCTCCAATGTCAGAGTAGCGGACTATTTGTTTTCGAAGGATCAGCTCTTTGCCGACCTGAATCTGAATCCGGACGAGCTCAAGCTTTACAATCAGGTCGTCGAATCACTCAACGTCGAAGCGCCCGTGCCGGATCTCGTCATTTACCTGCAATCTTCAGTAGACGCATTGCTGCGGCGTATCGCACAGCGCGGTGTCCCGTTCGAACGTGCCATCGATCGGCGCTATCTGGAGAATCTCACCGACGCATATGCGCGCTTTTTTCACGGCTACAACGACGGCCCGTTGCTGATCGTGAACGCGTCGCAGATCGATCCGATCAACAATGAGGCCGATTACGCGCAGCTGTTCCAACAGATTGAACGGACGACAGGTGGGCGACATTTCTTCAATCCTGTTGCAGCGGCGCTGGCCTGACCCCAGAGATACGATGTACACACGACTGCGACAGCGCGGTGTTGGCAGACACGACTTACTGACAATATCGTCGTGATTATCTAATTCGAGACCGTGTTGCGGCCCGCGTTTTTGGCGCGATACAGGGCCGCGTCGGCGGCGCGGATCAGCACCGAGAGGTCGCCGCCGGTATTAAGTTCAGCGATCCCCATGGAAATTCGTATCGGAATCTGAATTAACGAGTCGCTGCCATCTCCGGTCTCGCCACTCACGGCTTGTCTTACGCGGTCGGCGATCGACAGTGCAAGCGGCTCGTCCACCTCGGGCAAGAGCACCGCGAACTCGTCTCCGCCATAGCGAACGATCACATCACGCGGTCGAAACTGGTGCTGCAGAATACTCGCGACGGCTGACAATGCCCGATCGCCGGCGATGTGGCCGAACTGGTCGTTAAATACCTTGAAGTTGTCGATATCGACCATGACTAGCGAGATGGGCTGCTCGTCCTGCTCGCACCTATGGATTTCGCGCATGAACGCCTCTTCCATTGTGTGCCGGTTGCTTAGCCCGGTGAGCGCATCTGTCGTCGCGTGACGTTCGAATTTTCTGAGCTCGCCATAGCTGTCGGCAATGACGCGATTATGGCTTCGAACGCGCTCGGACAGAACCACGAGCAGGTTCTTCGCGAACTCGTGCGAGGCATTCACCATGTCCCAGAGCACGGACTGATGAATAACGAGCAAGTGGGTTGGCTCGACGGCTACGACGAATGCCGACGGGTCGCGGTCCTCGATGATGGACATCTCACCCACGCAGGCACCGACTTCCATCGTGGCAAGCACCGGCGCCTCCGTAGAGCCGACATGCACATTGACACTGCCGGAGAGCACGATAAAGACATGTTCATTCTTGGCGCCCGGTGACAACAACAGTTCGCCTTCTTCGAGGTCCCGACGGTCACAGCTCTGCAAAAGCTCCTGCACGTCATCGGCATCCACGCCCTGAAACAGCTCGAGGCCCTCGAGCAGCGAACGTTTGTAGTCGGAATTGATGGCGAGTGTCGTTGCCAATGCTTTGCCCTCATGGAAAGCACAGATTCTTGCGCCAATCGACGGCCATTAACATCGACTGGGCCCCAATATTGCGGCAAATCCGCAGAGTGTCGCGGAACTACGACAGCTCAGCTCTCGCTTTTGTGAACTCCTCGCGAACCTCGGCCGAAGGTACGGGGTAACGAAGACCGATATTTTGCAGTGCATCAATGATGATGCCGGCAACGCGCGCCTGCATGTAGGGTTTGTCGTCGGCCGGGATCGCATACCACGGC
>CAMYMP010000299.1 GCA_947259435.1 uncultured Woeseiaceae bacterium | reverse complement strand
CATTCTGCAAACAAACCTGGCACCCCGTTCGGACGGGGTGCGCGTCAAAACGCAAACGCCGTTCAATACGCCGTGGCGCACGATTCAGATTTCGCCGGATGCCGTCGGCCTCCTGAATTCGAGCCTGATCCTCAATTTCAACGAACCCAACGTGCTCGGCGACGTGTCCTGGGTCGAGCCCGGAAAATACGTCGGCATCTGGTGGGCGATGCACATCGGGAAACGCACCTGGGGTTCCGGCGATAAACATGGCGCTACGACAGCCGAAGCCAGGCGGTACATCGACTTCGCGTCCGAACGCGGCTTCGACGGCGTGCTCGTGGAGGGCTGGAATACGGGCTGGGACGGCGACTGGTTCAACAACGGGGCCATCTTCAGTTTTACCGACCCGTATCCGGACTTTGATCTGCAGGCCGTGGCGAACTATGCGCGCGAAAAAGGCGTGCGACTTGTCGGGCATCACGAAACCTCCGGTCATATCAGCAACTACGAAGCGCAAATCGCAGACGCGTACGATCTCTACGAATCGCTCGGCGTGCGCCAGATCAAGACCGGCTACGTAGCTGACGGCGGGCAAATGCAGAGAGTCGATGCGCAAGGCGTCATGCATTACGAGTGGCATGATGGCCAGATCGCTGTGAATCACTACCAGTTCGTTCTCGAGGAAGCCGCGAAGCGCAAAATCAGCATCAACACGCACGAGCCGGTCAAAGACACAGGGTTGCGGCGCACCTACCCGAACTGGATCAGCCGGGAAGGCGCACGCGGTCAGGAATACAATGCGTCCTGGGCCGCGCCAAACCCGCCCGAGCACAACGTGCTTCTGGCATACACACGCTTGCTCGGCGGGCCGATGGACTTCACGCCGGGCATATTCGATCTGACGCATCAGGGTCCGGGTTCCGCGTACCGCGTGCAAAGCACGTTGATGCATCAACTCGCGTTGTACGTCGTGCTCTACAGCCCGATCCAGATGGCAGCCGATTTACCGGAGAATTATGCAAAGCTCCGCGAGGCTTTTCAGTTTATCGTCGACGTGCCGACCGACTGGGAAGAGAGTGCCGCCGTTGCCGGCGAGGTTGGCGATTACGTCGTATACGCGCGCAAGGAGCGCGGCGGTGAGGACTGGTATCTCGGGGCGATCAGCGACGAAGAATCGCGTTCACTCAAGGTGCCGCTGTTATTTCTCGATGCCAGCAGTGCCTACATCGCGACGATTTATCGTGATGGCGACGACGCCGATTGGGACACGAATCCCTACGACTACGTGATCGAAACGAGAGAATTCGACCGCAATCAAACGCTTGAGTTGAAGCTCGCCGCGGGGGGCGGCACAGCAATTCGATTCCGGCCAAAACCCGGGGCGGGACAATGAAACAAAAACCACACTTGAGTTTCTGGCAGATCTGGAACATGTGCTTCGGTTTTCTGGGCATACAGTTCGGCTTCGCGCTGCAGAATGCCAACGTCAGCCGCATTTTTCAGACGCTCGGCGCAGAAATCGACGACATTCCGATCCTCTGGGTGGCGGCGCCGCTCACCGGTCTGATCGTGCAGCCGATCATCGGCTACATGTCGGATCGGACCTGGAACCGGCTGGGCCGTCGCCGCCCCTATTTTCTGGTTGGTGCGATCCTGGCCTCGCTGGCGCTGTTCGTCATGCCGAATTCGCCGGCGCTGTGGGTTGCCGCGGGCATGCTCTGGATCATGGATGCAAGCATCAATATCTCGATGGAGCCGTTTCGCGCGTTCGTGGGTGACATGCTGCCCGAGAAGCAGCGCACGGGTGGCTTCGCGATGCAGACGTTCTTTATCGGCACCGGCGCTATCGTTGCATCGGCATTGCCCTGGATGATGACTAACTGGTTCGACATCAGTAATACCGCGGCGCCGGGTCAAATTCCGGATTCGGTCAAATGGTCCTTTTATCTCGGCGGTGCGGTTTTCTTCCTTGCCGTCGGCTGGACCGTATTTCGCACCAAAGAGTACTCACCCGAAGAACTCGCGCAATTCGATGCCGCCCGTCCGCCGGAGCATGTTGCAGACGAAACGGCCCTGCGGGCGGCTAACAAATATCGTAACGGCGGACTTGTCTGGGCGGCGATCGGTGCGGCGGCGTGGATCTGGATCACAGCGAATGGCCTGGACAAACAGCTGTACGTGCTTTCCGGAGGCTTCATCGTGTTCGGCTTTTTGCAGTTGATCACGAGCGCCCTGCAGAACGCCGGCAAAACGAAAAACGGCATGTACGAGATCATGCACGATCTGTTTCACATGCCGAAAGTCATGCGCCAGCTCGCTGTCGTGCAGTTCTTTTCGTGGTTCAGCCTGTTCGCGATGTGGATTTATGGCACCTCAGCGGTAACGAGCTATCACTTCGGCGCGTCTGACGTGACGTCTGCCGCCTATAACGATGGCGCCGACTGGAACGGCGTCCTGTTCGCGGCGTACAATGGTTTTGCGGCGCTTGCGGCGATAGCGATTCCGTTCATGGCGAACAAGCTCGGTTGCCGGCTTTCGCACCTGATTAACATGAGTCTTGGCGGCATCGGCCTGATCAGTTTTTATTTCATCAAAGACCCGCAGCTGTTGATATTCTCGATGGTCGGCGTCGGCATCGCGTGGGCGTCCGTTTTGTCGCTGCCGTATGCGTTGCTGTCGAGCAACCTCCCGTCGCACAAGATGGGCGTTTATATGGGCATTTTCAATTTCTTCATTGTGATACCGCAGCTTGTAGCCGCCAGCGTTCTCGGCCTCGTGCTGCGCGAGTTCTTCGATCTGCAGAGCATCTATGGATTGGTGATCGGCGGCGTTCTGATGATCGTGGCAGGCGCAGCCGCAATGCTCGTCGACAAGGAGGCCGAGCCGCAATGACGTCGTATCGAGGCATCCTGCTCGTTGCGGCGGCTGCCGCGCTAACCTCGTGCTCGAGTCCTGAAGTCGGCGAGTACTATGGCACGCTCGAGCCGTTTGCATCCGAGGCCGTGTACTTCGTCGTAACCGACCGCTTCGTCGATGCTGATCCAGGCAATAACCACGAGGATCAGGGTGGTGATGAACTCGGTACGTTCGACCGCCCGGTGCAGCTCGATGGACTGCCGCCCGGCAATATCGGTTATCTGGGCGGCGATTTTCGGGGTGTTCTCGACAATGCCGCGTACATCGCAGCGATGGGATTCACGGCGCTGTGGATGACGCCAATCGTCGACAATCCGGACGAGGCATTCACAGGTGGCGCGCCGCCGGGCGAGGGCGGCTCCAATGATTTCGGCAAGACGGGTTATCACGGCTACTGGGGCGTCAACTTCTTCGAAGTCGACGAACACCTCGAGTCGCCGGACCTCCACTATGCGGACCTGACCCAAAGGCTGCGGCAGGACCATGGCATCAAGACGATTCTCGACATCGTCTGTAATCACGG
>CAMYMP010000298.1 GCA_947259435.1 uncultured Woeseiaceae bacterium | reverse complement strand
CTGATGCTCGTCGGCCTCGCCGGTTTCGATGACTATTACCCGAACGAGCTCTCCGGCGGTATGAAGAAGCGCGCGGGCCTCGCGCGAGCCATGGCACTCGATCCCGACATCCTTTTCTTCGACGAGCCGTCGGCTGGCCTCGATCCGTTGACCGCAAAGCGACTGGACGATCTGATACTCGAGCTGCGCGACAGCCTTGGAACGACGATCGTCGTCGTGACTCACGAACTGGCGAGTATATTCGCCATTGGCAACAATGCCGTTTTTCTCGACGCTGATTCAAAGACGCAGCTGGCAACCGGCAATCCTGCCGATTTGCGCGACAACCATCCCAGCCACGTCGTACAGAACTTCCTGCGGCGTGGCGAGGCAGAGGAGGCGGCGGCGTGAGCAAGAAGGCCAATCCTACGGTCATCGGCGGGTTCGTCGTCGTCGCCGTGGCTTTACTTGCTACCGGCGTCGCGTTATTCGGCGGTAAAGAGCTGTTTGTCACGAGAAATGAATACGTCGCTTACTTCGAGGAAGGCACCAAGGGCCTGCGCGTGGGCGCCAACGTGCTGATGAACGGCGTGCGCATCGGTTACGTAACGGAAATTGCGTTGCTCGTAGATACACAATCGCTAAATACATTGACGCGAGTAAATTTGGAATTGCTGCCCAATACATACATACAAACGATGGAGGGCGTACCGGTTGCAGAAGGTCTGCAAGTCAGCATCGGTCATGAATGGCTCATTTACAAGGCCGGCCTGCGGGCGCAGCTCGACATCGAAAGTTTCATTACCGGCCAACTGCTGGTGGAGCTGTCGTTTCGCCCCAACACGCTTGTAGAACTCCGCGGTGTCAACACCGAGTACCCGGAGATTCCGACGATTCGGTCGAATCTCCAGGAATTGTTGCAGAACATCGGAGATTGGGTGTCTGACGTTCAGTCCGAGATTGACGTAGGCGAGATCGCCCGGCGCATTGAAAGCGTCCTGAAGGGACTCGACGAGCTCGCGCATTCCGGCGACCTCAGGGAGTCGCTCACCGGGCTGAACTCACTATTGAATGATGAGACGATGCAGGGGCTGTCTGAATCCCTGGTTGCCGCGCTCGCCGATTTGCAGGTGACCCTCGACGAGGCGAGCCGCTTATTTCGTGCCGCCGAGGGTGATATCGATTCGTTGGTCGCCGATCTCAAGCCGGCGATCACACGATTGACTGCAGCACTCGTTGAGGCCGAGTCGATGCTCGCCGCGGCCAGGGTTCAACTGGACGGCACGTCTCCCCAGGTCTATCAACTGGAATCGACGCTTCGGGAGCTCGAAGGTGCGGCAATAGCTATCCGCGAGTTCTTTGATTACCTGGAACGCAACCCCGAGGCCCTGATACGCGGAAAACAGCAATGAATACGGAATCGCTTTCGACAAAAACTTTGATGCGTTGCCTGGGTTTCGTATTGTCGATGCTCGTTGTTGGTTGCGGCACATCACCGCCCGTCCGTTATTTCAGCCTGGATCCCGTATACGATGCCGTCGAAAATGATGGCGAGGAGCGGCCGATCGTGGGGCTCGGGCAGCTACGCACGCCGAATTTTCTTTTCAGGTCGCAAATGGTGACACGCGGTCGTGGCGGTGAGTTGGTAGTGCATGACTTTCGTCGCTGGTCCGAGCCGCTGGATCAAGCCATCCATCGAGTCGTCGCTGCCAATGTCGATAGCCTCGTCAACGAACTGACGGTCATTGCGTTTCCCTATGAAGCCACAATCAGACCTGCTTATCGGGTCCATGGCAGCGTGGACCGCTTCGACGTGGACGATACAGGATTGGCAGTAATGATCGTGCAATGGGGCATCACGGCGAGCGATGGCACCGTGGTCTCCGCGCCCCGCCGAAGCCGATACCAGGCACGCGCGACGAATGCCGGTGACCCGGCCGCGGTCGTGGAAGCCTTGAACGATTTGCTGGCTTCGTTCAGTCGCGACATCGCCGAGCGGTCACGTACTCTGGGCGAAGTCCGACCCTGATGCGGCGAACGAGCCGGTACCCAAGTGGACTCAAACCTCCGTGCCCACACGTTGCCATGATGGAGGCAATGCATCTCTTACTTTCCGGAACAAAGCCCCGGCCACAGTATTTGCAATCGCGCAGGTTCGCGAACGCCGTCGCCAGAAGCGATCCCGATGCTCGTCAAATTATGATTATTCACGCTGCTCGGAAACTAACCGAACGACGGGCGGAAGTGGCGACGAAAGCCTAAATTGCACCTGATTTGACGTTTCTCTCATTCGACTGACAGATGGCCGCGGCTGCTGCAAAATCTCGCCTCGCGCACCTACCGGAAGTACCAACGCGCGCCAATTGTGAAGGCATCGGTGTCACCGGCGAACTCCAGGCTAATACCTGCGGAAAATCGTTCCGTGAAATAATAGTCGCCTGCGAGTTCCAGGTACGTGTCGCTGTCGTCGAGATTCACGTGGTTAACCGATCCACGCACCTCGAACTGAGGTGCCAACAGACCGCGAGCGCCGGCCGAGAATGCAAAACCGGTATCGTCGGAGCTGCCGCCCGGTGTATCAACTTCGGCATTGATCAAGCGAAGCGTACTCAAGAAGTCAAAATCCTGCGAGTAGTGCCAGACATATCCGCCACCGATTTCCAGAACGGTCAGGTCTACATTGTTGTTGAAGTCCAGCGCTGTCAGCCCACCGACCAACAACCAGTTATTTTCGACCTCGAAAGAACCATTAACGCGAAATCCGTCACCGCCACTATTGTCGACATCGACAAAACGCAGTTCCACGTAGTTATAGCTGAGACCGAGTTGCTGTTGCCCGGCCGTTTGTGCAATTGCAGCATTCTGCGCCAGCAGACCAAGCAGTAGAAATAAGACTCTCATCAAAGGACTCTCCGTCATGTTGCGTTCAATATCGCTGGCGAATTGGCTAACGCCGTCGAAGGGCGCGGATGTTAACCGCGGTCTTGCCGGCGTGTCTATTTACGTTGCGGGATATTGTTGCTGTGTCACCACAGAGCGTGTATGCGCCTGTTTTAAGGCGGTTTTCTCAAAGTAATAGGGTGTCTCTATCTGGCGTCAGTCGCTGAAAGCCACCTGACGCACGCGCAGGGTCTCTTGTTTGGCGATGCCAACATGGCGACGCTGTCGGCACAACGACTGAATCTCCCGTATATAAGACGCCGGCATAAACGGACTCTCAAACGCGAGAGCCTTCCTGCAACTGACCACTGAGTTTTTCAGATCACGGAGCCAGATAATGATTCGCTTCAGGGCTTCTCCGCGACCTTGCGAATATCGCTCAGATCCTGCTGGATCATCCTCTGCATCGATCCTTTGAACATGAAGCCCAGAACGGACATCAGTTTCGCCATAACGGACACAGGCTTCGAAGAAAACTGCATTGACAGGACGCTGTGGCCGTCCT
>CAMYMP010000297.1 GCA_947259435.1 uncultured Woeseiaceae bacterium | reverse complement strand
GGTGTTTGAAAAGCGATATGATCATAACGCCGAACACGACGACGCCAATTGCGACACACCACCAGAAGACCATCATATGCAGGTCATGGGTTTCGGCGCTTAGCTCGGTTATGCCTCGTGGCATGTTGATCGCCCAGTCAGCCATCGTTGTGTTCGCCGACAAAACGCCGAGCAGGCCAAGAGCTAATTTTCGAATCATCAATAGTTCATCCGGTTTCTTACCGAACTGGCGGCAAGCCAATGCAGAATCACGGCGCGAGCAATGACTCCGATATGTGGTCAACAGGTGTTAGATCAAGGCGCCGCGGGCTCAACCCGGCGGCGAAAAAGCTCGTGAAGTGTACTGAAAGCACGCGCGCCATGCAATCCCGCAAAGCCAGCATGACGCCGAAAATAAGCAATATTTACAATACGTTACAATTAATCATGCGCGGCGTGAAATTCTCTTTGCGTCGATGCGATATTCGCCAGCCGGCGATCGTGACCCGCTCCCCCAGCAGTGCCCGTAGATGAGTTCGAGATCCAGCACAATGAGGCCATCGGTACGCATTGCATCAAGAGCGCTGGCCATCGCCCTGAAGCGCGCCACGCCGCCGAGCGAACGATTGCGATTCTGCAGGCTGTTGCGTGCACCCATGGCCGTGAGGTCTGCAAACAGGGCCTCCGCACTGCGGTAGGTAACAACGAGACGGTCGACATCGAGAACCGGATCGGCCAAACCCGCGCGCACGGCAACGTCGCCGATATCGTGCATGTCGGGAAACCGTCTGACATGCTGATCCGTTGCAACGTCACCCCAGGCTCGTCGCAGTTCGCTCAGACTGTCGGGCCCCAGCGTCGAAAACAGAAACAGCCCGTTACTGCGAAGCACTCGCGCGACTTCAGAGAACACGAGGACAGGATCGTCTACCCAGGGGAGCAATAGATTGGCAAACACGACATCGATGCTCTGGTCCGCAAACGGCAGCGATCTGGCGTCAGCCTGAACGGCCGACGTTCGTGAAAACCACGAGCGCCTGGTCTGCGCCTTCTCGAGCATTCGGTCAGACAAGTCGGCGGCAATTATGTGCGCGCCGCGAAAACGGCGGCTTAACAAGCGGCTGGAGGAACCCGTGGCCGAACCGAGATCCACAACGGTCTCTGCTTCGACAACTACAGGCTCGAGCCGTGCGAACAAGCCGCCGCGCGTCGTAGAACTGACGAAGTCGACTGTGTCGAAGCGAGAGGCGGCACGATCGAATCGCCGCTGCACGTCCTTGCTGTTCAAAGGCGTATTTTCGTCCGTAGTGTTCATGATTTGACCGGACATTCGTTGCCGTAAGTTACCACGCTTTGTCGGCAAATCGCGCCAATTAGGGTCTCGCCCAATGCGCGCCAGCTGCTGCAGACTGTGGGTGTGAATTGGTCGTGCGTAACAGCGAAAGGGGCGTCCGCAATAGCCTGGCTCGGCCGCAGCGTGCAGCACGCTGTGCTGCCAAATGCCTGCGTGTTTTGCGGGACGAGCCGCCCGCTCGGGGGCGTGCCGATATGCGCGGCCTGCTATGCCGATCTGCCATTTGTCGGGACAGCCTGCCATCGTTGTGCGAGCCCGGTCGCCGCGGAATTGCCGGCCGGCGTATGCTGCGCCAGCTGCCAGCTGAACCCGCCGCCATTCGAAGCGGGCGTCGCCGCACTGCGTTACGAGTTCCCGATCGACGCGGCCATCAAGGCGATGAAGTTTCGCCGCAAGCTATTTTATGTGCCGGCATTCGCCCATACGCTGACCGTGTCGATGCAAGAACTTCCGGCAGGGATAGACGGGCTGCTGCCGGTTCCGCTCCACTGGCGCAGGCAGGCGCTGCGCGGATTCAATCAGGCGGTCGAGCTATGCAGGCCGCTCCACAAACAAACGGGCATTGCTCTTGTAAACAACGTCGTTCGCTGTCGAGCCACGCTTTACCAGTCGGGGCTGGCTGCCCGGAGCCGCAGGCATAATCTGCAGTCCGCGTTTTCGGTGCGCGGACGTGTTCGGGCCCGTCACGTATTGATTGTCGACGATGTGATCACGACAGGTGAGACCTGCCGGGAACTTGCCTGTGTACTTCTGGATGCTGGTGTAGAGAAAGTCAGCGTTCTGGCGGTCGCTAGGGCGTAGCCGGATCGAACGTGAAGTGCAGGACAATGCCGACGAAAACAACCAGACCGATATAATGATTGTGCAGGAAGGCGGCGAAGCAACCTGCAGGTTGGCGGTCGCGCGCAAGCCACAGGTGATAGGCCATCAACCAGGCGGCGCCAGCGACGGACAAGAAATACCAGAAGCCGAGCTCGGCGCGTGTGCCGATGAGCACCAAAGCCGCGAGCATCGCGATTTGCATGCCGGCAATTACAAAAAGATCAACTTCGCCGAACAGCAGCGCGGTGGATTTGACGCCAATTTTACGATCATCCTCGCGATCTACCATCGCGTAAAAAGTGTCGTAGATGATTGCCCAGATGACAGCTGCTCCAAACACCAGCCAGGCGAGCTGCGTCGTCTCACCGGTTTGTGCTGCGAACGCCATTGGAACCGCCCAGCCAAACGCCAATCCCAGCACGAATTGCGGAATCGATACGTAGCGTTTGATAAACGGATAAGTGACCGCAAGAATGGCACCAACGAGCGCCAACATGCGTGCCGGCTCATTGAGCATCGTCGCCAGACCTATTGCGATCAGCCCGAGCGCGATAAACAGTATCAGCGCCTCGGTGGGAGCTACCGCTCCGGAAGCAATCGGGCGGGCTCGCGTTCTTTCCACGTAGGGATCAATCTTGCGGTCGACGTAATCGTTCAGCACGCAACCGGCAGAGCGCATGATGAAAACGCCGAGCAGGAATATGACGAACAAGCCAGGATCAGGATGACCCTCGCCCGCCAGCCACAGGGCCCACAGCGTTGGCCACAACAGCAGCCAGATACCGATCGGCTTGTCGATACGCATCAGCTTGCTGTAGTTGCGAAGCTGCGTTACGAGGTTTTGTCTGACTGCTGGGGAAATCACGTTCTTCATATATCGGTCACAGTTTACTTATTTCGGCCGCATGTGGCGCGTTCGAAATAAGCAGTCTGCCGCCGAATCTATACCTTTCCGTAACGGCCCGCATCGCCGAGCCAGCGGCGCACGATGGCTGCAGCGCAGTCAGGCGCGGAGCGAGTGATGCTCTCGGCTGCGATCTGTACTTGCGGCATTAATTCAGCGTCACGAATCAGGTTAGCGATTCGATAGTCCGGCAGGCCGGTCTGGCGCGTGCCGAGCAACTCTCCGGGCCCGCGAAGCTCAAGATCACGTTGCGCGACAATAAAGCCGTCGTTCGTGTCACGCAACACGGCGAGGCGGTTTCGCGCAAGCTGACCCAGAGGCGGCTTGTAGAGCAATACGCAGTGGCTTTGTGTCGTGCCGCGGCC
>CAMYMP010000296.1 GCA_947259435.1 uncultured Woeseiaceae bacterium | reverse complement strand
ATACCGGCCTCACCGGCCTGCCGGTATCGTAATAGCGCGGCCCAATACAGGTCGTCACGGAAAAGCCGGTTACCGTCTTCGAATGCATCGTATGCGCTCATCGCAGCGGCTGGCAGCACAGGGGCCAGGCACAACAGAGCTGCCGCCAGCGCTATCGCGCCGCGGGACGATCGGCGTCCAGTTGTCTCACGTATCACGAGAATGGCCCAGGCTCCGGGTGGTCCGTGTTATGTCAGCTAGCAAGGTTACCGGCAATGTGCCCCTAAAAACTATGACGTGGCGCATAAAAATCCCCCTGAACGATACCGATCAGGGGGATTTCGCCGAATATCGCGCCGGGCGCTCGGGTTATGCGATCAGAAGAGGCTCAGATGTTGTCGTCGCTGACGTCGTCCTCTGAGTCATCGCTCATCTCGTCATCGCCGAGGTCGTCATCCTCTCCGTCGTCCTCACCGAACTCGTCCTCATCGAACTCGTCCTCATCGACGTCCTCACCTTCCTCGCCGTCGAAGTCGTCTTCTTCATCAAGATCGCCTTCGTCGAAATCTTCGTCGTGCTCGAACTCATCGTGTTCATCTTCGATGTCGTCTTCCCTGTCTCCGAACTCTCCGGCTTCACCGTCTTCACGATCGGACCTCATGTCGTCGGATCCGTCTTCGGGCTCGTCTTCAACGTCACCGAGCTCGCCATCGTCACGATCGCCGTTGAAGTCGTCTTCATCGATGTCGTCCTCAGGACCACGCATCTCCGAGATGGCCTCGTCGACACCAGCCACGTCATCCAGGATCTCCATCGTTACGTCGAGATCGTCGAGGTCGTCTGCACGGACGACCGCTGGCAGAGACGCCAGACACGTCAGAACGAGCGTCGCAATAAATACGTTTAGCTGTTTCATATCACTACTCCATTAACTACTGCCGAACGTCCGTTCCGGCCATTTCCTAAGTTACATCCACGCGCAGCCGAAAGGTCCGGTTGCGCTTTTCGTGTTCGAGGCGGGCCAGCAACTCGCCGCCAGTAGGTTTCAAAGCGACGAGCGTCAAAGGCAGCAGATTCTTGCCCTCGCTGAGGCTCGTTTCCCACGTGACCTCACGCTGTCCCGGAAAACCGCTGAGCTCGACCCCGTCCGGTAGCGACACGGTCAGCGTAGCGGAATCAAGAGCCGCAGCGGATGCAAACACGAGGTTGACGGTGCGCGGCTCTTCAAGCGCAATTGTTACGCCCGGTATCACTGCGCCCGCGTCCGGAAGCTGCGGGCTCGTCAGCAGCATGCCGCCGATCATCCACACCGCAAGCGTTGCAGCAATGGCCGCACCGAAGCCCGTCAGTAACCACCTGTTGCGCTGCCGGCGCGAGCCTTCATGCGTGGCTCGAATCAGTGCCTGGTCGTAGAATCCTGCGTCGGCTGCGGGCATCGGATAGTCCTTTAAGAGCTCCAGGATCTCCTGATCCTGCTTGTCGATGTCGTTGTTTTGCATAGTCTTGTCCTGCTTCACCCCTTACACGTGGGGGATCACGAAATGGTTCCGTCCGCGACGAGTATTTCACGTAATCTGGCCCGCGCGCGGTGCAGGCGGGACTTGACCGTACCGAGGGGAGCACCCGTAAGCTTTTCTATTTCGGCGAGTTTATAGCCCTCCGTGTCGTGCAGCAGGACGACTATTCGGTGCTCGTCGCTGAGCTGCGCCAGGGCCTTGTTCAGTTGCCCGAGCTTCTCGAGGCGCTCGTTGTCACGCACAGGATCGTCCGCTCCGGGCAGGTCGGCGAGGCCTTCGCCAGGCAGGTGGCCCTCGTCGACGGTATGCATACGACGACGTGCAAAGCGGCGCCGCTCATCGATGAACAGGTTGTACATGACGCGGCATAGCCAGGAACCTGGCTCATCAATCACGACCAGGTCATCGAGCTTGCCGAATGCTTTGATCAATAATTCCTGAAACAGATCCTCGGCTTCGGGCCTGGCGCCGGTCAGGCGCCAGGCAAGCCGATACAGGCGATCAAAGTGCGGCCGCACGAGTCGCTCGAATGCCAGGTGCTGTTCTGCGCTACTCACGATGGCATCGAGTGTATATCTAGTTTATCGGCGAGCAAGGATCCAATTGGCACTTTCCAAGCTATACTTTTGCGGGACACTAACAATAAAAGCAAAGGGGACTATTATGAAAACACTTTTTTCGCGCATGATCGTCGCAAGCGGCCTTCTGCTGTTAGCCGGTATCGCCTCGGCTGACACTTACAGGGAAACCTGGAACTGCGAGCTTGAGGACGAGAAGACAATAGAAGAGGTGCAGGCCGCAAACAGCAAGTGGCTGGCGTGGGTGCGCAAGAATGTGAATAAAGACATAAGCAGCGCAGTGTTGACGGCAGTTGTCGGCAGTCAGGATGGATTTTTATTCGTTGATACCTATCCGAGCCTGACGGTCTGGGCAGCAGCGAAAGAGGCGCTGGACACTGAGGAAGGAGAGGCGCTCGACGAAGTTTTCGAAGGCCTTTTCGAGTGCGAGGACAATCGACTCTGGAAAGACGAGCCGACCAAATGAGATAATCCACAACGTGACCCGGCCCTGTCTGGCGAGACACAGTGAGCTGTCGCCGGATAGGCCCGGGCAGTTGAGAAAAACCTAGATGCTGAGCTGCAGCAGGAAGTAGTGATCGACGAGTAGTGCCGCGAACAGAATGCCCAGGTAGGTAATCGAGTACTTGAAGGTGCGCATCGGTAGCGAAACGTCTTCAGGATTGCGCCGCATTTTGATAGCGTAATAAAGAAACACGGCGCCGAGTCCGAGCGCGCTTACAAGATAGATCAGTCCACTCATTCCGGTCAGGTACGGGATGACCGTAATCACGACGAGCAGGATCGTATAAAGAAGAATACTCAGTCGTGTGTATTCCTCGCCATGCGTTACGGGCAGCATGGGGATGCCGACTTTCTCGTATTCTTCTTTTCTCGCAATAGCCAGCGCCCAGAAATGCGGTGGTGTCCAGACGAAAATGATCAGGAACAGCAGCAGCGCGCTGCTGTGAATTTCTCCAGTCACGGCGACCCAGCCCAGCACAGGCGGCGCGGCGCCTGCTGCCCCGCCGATAACGATGTTCTGCGGCGTTGCGCGCTTTAGAAACACCGTGTAGACGACGGCGTAGCCGATCAGCGAAGAAAAAGTCAGCACAGCAGTCAGCGGGTTTACGAGAAACCAAAGAATGATCATCGAGATCACGCACAACACTGAAGCGAAACTCAGCGCGGCTTTTTCGGTGAGCTTGCCCTGCGGGAGCGGCCGGCCTCGAGTACGCATCATCAGAATGTCCGTGCGGGCATCGAGTACGTGATTGAAAACTGCTGCTGATGACGCCGCCATGCCGATGCCGAGCGTACCGAAAAGCAACGCAGCCAAATCCGGCCACCCGGGGACCGAGAGAAACATACCG
>CAMYMP010000295.1 GCA_947259435.1 uncultured Woeseiaceae bacterium | reverse complement strand
GGGCGGGGCTATCAGGCGCACGGTCTGGAGTCTGGATGCACGCAAGAGCCGCGTTCACCAGTTCGCTGCACCGACCGATGAGGAACAGGCGCACCACTACTTGTGGCGATTCTGGCGAAAACTGCCGCGCGCCGGCTACGTCAACGTGTTCGATCGTAGCTGGTACGGTCGCGTGCTCGTCGAGCGTGCCGAGGGATTCGCGACCGAAGACGAGTGGCGGCGTGCTTACAACGAGATCAACGATTTCGAGCATCAAATTGTCGACCACGGCATCCTGCTGCTCAAGTTCTGGCTACACATCAGCAAGGACGAACAGCTTGCGCGGTTCCAGGAGCGCGAGAAGTCGCCCTACAAACACTGGAAGCTCACCGATGAGGACTGGCGAAACCGCGAACAGTGGGACGCCTACGAATTATTTGCCCAGGACGTAGTGCAGTACACGAGTACGAAAAAAGCGCCGTGGATACTCGTCGAAGGAAACGACAAGCTGCACACGCGGCTCAAGGTAATAGATACCGTTATGGATCATCTTAGCGATCGGGTTAACGGTTCCTGACGGGCTGGCTGAGCTTTCAGAGACGGTTTACCACCTGGAAAAGGTGTCGGGCCTGTTTTTCTTATCGGCTGGATATTTGATAATCTGACTGCGAACAACAACAAAAATCAGGGGGTGAGAAATGACTAGACCAATTCTGGGCTTTTTACTGGCCGCGATCCTAGCTATCTCGGCGATGACGGCGGCCAACGCCGAGACGAGCTGGGAACGAATCGATGTTCCGGACTACTTCGTCGATGATCAGGGAAACCCCCGATATCCCAGCTGCTCCGGCGGTCCGGAGTTGATCGATACGCCCTTCGGCGAAGTCCCGCAGCCAGCGAATACGGACTATGCGTTCTTCGTACGCCCGGGCAACCCGTCTAAACTCGCAATATTCTTTGACGGCGGCGGCGCCTGCTGGGATGCCAATACCTGCGTTGGTTCTGCAGTCCTGGGTGCATCCATTTACAGTCAGACCGTTGATGAGACCGTCGAAGGCCTGAACGCGTCGCGGGGACTGGGCGATTTCGAAAACCCCGAAAACCCGATCGCCGATTACACCCAGGTGTTCATTCCCTATTGCACGGCTGATCTGCATACGGGCGCGTCGGATACCGCATACACGCTGGATACCGAATTCGGCCCGCTCCCGTGGACGATTTATCACCGTGGTGCGGATAACGTCGCCGCGGTGCTTGACTGGCTGACGGACTACTACCGTAACGAAGTTGGCCGTGCGCCCGGTAAGGTCTTCTTGTCGGGCGCGAGCGCCGGCGGTTACGGAGTCCTGTATCACTATCCCGCGATCGCCGCATTGTTGCCGTGGTACACCACGACCCGCGTGCTGGTCGACGCCGCCAACGGCGTGATCAACCAGGACTTCTACGACCGTGCACTGACGCCCAACGGGGTGTGGGGTGTCTGGGACAACCTCGCGCCCGAGCTCAGCAATGCTTTCGCGAGTGGGCCGGACGAGCTGGCGATCGAGATCTTCAAGAGCCTGGGCGCATATCATCCGCGCACGCGTTTTGGTCAGTACACGACAGCGTACGATGCAACGCAGATCGGCTTCTTTAACATCGCGCGCAACCTCGAGAGACCCGACCTTTGGCTGGATCCGGCCGAAATCGCCGCCGCCGCGTTTGAATGGACGCTCCGGGCGCGTACCTACATGATCCTTACCGCGTTCCAGACCTGGAACTATCGTTTCTACCTTGCCGCAGGCACCGATCACACGATCGTCGCAAGCGACAAGTACTATCTCGAGGACTCCGCACAAGGCGTAGCACTCGTGGACTGGCTCGATGACATGGTCAATCGTCGCTGGCTGTGGAGGAGTGACTGGCGAAACGTCCGCTGTACGCCGAATTGCCTGCCGTAGTGTTTCAGTATTGACGAGACATATTGATTGCGATGGTCCGTCTCCAGGTTGGAGTAGCCCAGGCTGGGCGAACGACGACCTTGACTGAACTGCTCCGAGTCGGCGGCGTGCCGGAACACTTCAACCTGCCCTGGCGGCTCGCGGTTCGTGACAACGCATTTTCCGAAACGGGTGCCGCGGTTGAATTCTCCGACTATCCTGCCGGCACGGGCGAACTGACCCGAGCATTGCGCGACAATGAACTCGATGTTGCGCTCGTACTCACTGAGGGTGCAGTCGCCGACATCATTCAGCACGACAGGAATCGACTCGTCAAAATTTACGTCAGCTCGCCGTTGATCTGGGGCATACATGTCGCAGCAACAAGCGACATCAAGAACGTCGCAGCGATTCGCGGAAGACGAATTGCGATCAGCCGCTACGGATCGGGTTCCCACTTGATAGCAATAGTCGATGCCGCGGAGCGTGGCTGGTCGACCGACGACATGAAATTTGTCGTTGTCGACAGCCTCGACGGTGCACGCAAGGTTTTGGCGAAGGGCAAAGCGGATGTGTTTTTGTGGGAGCGCCATATGACACAGCCGCTCGTCGACAGCGGTGAGTTTCGCAGGGTCGGGCAACGCGAAGTGCCGTGGCCGGCGTTCGCAGTGTCCGTCCGGCGACAAATTCTCGGCTCGCACGCCCCACAGATTCGTGCCGTATTGGACGTTGTCACACGATACGCGAACAATCTCAAGCGCCGTAAGACGGCACCTTCACTGATTGCAGACACCTATGGCATTCGCCTCGCCGACGCCGAAAAATGGTTGGCGGGTGTGCGTTGGGGAGGTAGCTACCGTCGGCCCACCGCGGCGTTGGCCCGAATCGCGAAAGCCCTGGAAACTCAAGCTGTCATCGCCGCTGGACGATATGATCCCGACAAGGTCTGGCATTACCTGTAAACAGGGTACAGGCCCTGGTCCGCAGGACAGCGCGCCTTGCTAGGATAGACACATTTCTCTGTAACCGCAGTTCTGCTTTGGGGTCACCAGGTGAAACGCAAAATCACTCGTCGGGATTTTCTCAATGGCACCCAGGTCGCTATCGGTGCCTCGCTCTTAAGTCCCTGGGCTGAAGTCTTCGGTACCGATACGTCGAAATTCAGCCTCGGTTCTGACTACTACCCGCCGGCGAAGACCGGTCTGCGCGGCAGCCATCACGGCTCCTGGGAAACCATGCATGCGCGCGTTGGCGGCACCACCTGGCCAAGTGGCTCGATCGAGGAAGACTATGATCTCGTCGTCGTCGGTGGTGGCATCAGCGGACTTTCGGCCGCGCACTTCTACCGTCGCGAAAATTCGTCGGCACGCATCCTGATACTCGACAATCACGATGACTTCGGCGGCCACGCCAAACGTAACGAGTTCACGGTCAATGGGCGAACGCAGATTGCCTATGGCGGAACCGAATCGATCGATACGCCGTCCGGGTACTCCGACGTTTCGAAGGCTCTGCTCAAGGATATCGGCATC
>CAMYMP010000294.1 GCA_947259435.1 uncultured Woeseiaceae bacterium | reverse complement strand
GGCGAGGTGCAGGCTTCAGTTCCGCTGATACGCGCGATAAAAGAGCGCTTCCCCGGCCACAGCATATTGATTTCCACCGGGACGCCCACAGGCGCCGAGCGGGTAAGGGCAGCGTTCGGCGATTCCGTTGTGCACTGCTATATTCCGCTCGAAATGCCGATCGCCGTGGACAATTTTTTCGCGTCCGTCAAACCGGAACTGGCGCTAATCATGGAGACCGAGATTTGGCCGAATATGTATCAGGGCTGCGGCGCGCGCGACATTCCGTTGGTCCTGGTCAGTGCCAGGATCTCGCCACGCTCCGTCGCCAGGTACCGGCGCTTCCTGCCGCTGTTTCGTGAGACTCTCTCGCACGGCATAATCATCGCCGCACAGAGCGACGCCGACGCGGAGCGTTTTCGAATGCTTGGCGCCAGTCCGGTGCGCACATGGGTAACCGGGAACATCAAATTCGATGTCGAACTGCCACCGGACCTGATTCAGGATGGCAAGACGTTTCGGCAGCAGATATTCCGCGAGCGTCCGGTCTGGGTCGCCGCAAGTACCCATGACCAGGAAGAGCAGCAGGTTCTCGCAGCGCACCGGCAGCTACTGCAGACATATCCGAACCTTCTGCTTGCCCTGGTCCCGCGCCACCCCGAACGCTTTGCGGCCGTCAAAGACATGGTTAAGAAGTCGCAGTTCCGAATTGTGTCCAGGACAGAGCGGCAAGCCTGTGACGCAGCGACGCAGGTCTTTGTCGGTGACACGATGGGCGAGTTACCACTTTTTTATGCCGCGAGTGACATTGCATTCGTTGGCGGCAGTCTCGTGCCGATCGGCGGCCATAATCTGCTCGAACCGGCGGCACTCGGCCTGCCGGTGATTAGCGGGCCCTACGTGTACAACGCGCAGGAGATCGCTGACATGTTCGTCGAGCTAGGTGCTTGTCACATCGTCAGTGATGCGCCTGAGCTGGCCGGTGCTGTTCATGAGTTGCTCGCGGACGCGGGGAAGGCTGCCGAACGGGGCAGCAAAGGCCGGGAAATCGTGGAGGGCAACCGCGGTTCGCTGAGCCGGCTGCTGAGTCTGCTCGATCCGCTGATCGACGAAGAAAAGAGGAAGCGGTCGGCAAGCTAGCTGGAAGAAACTGCCGCTTCTTCGGCGAATACTTCTTCGGGTGTCTTGCGTTCTTTAAGCCACTGATCGATTTCTTCGAGATCCTGGATTTCCAAAGTACCGGCGGCTTGTTTAAGTCGCAGCACGTTCATCAGGTAATCGTAACGTGCCTGGTAGAAAAGAGTAATCGATCGATACAACGCGAACTGCGAGTCCAGTACGTCAACGATTGTGCGCGTACCGACATCGAATCCGGCTTGAGTGGCTTCGAGCGCCGTGCGGCTGGACTTAACCGCCTGCTGCAGAGCCTCAACCCGGCTCTTTTCTGATAGAACGCCCAGATAAGCATCACGCGTCTGTCGCTCCGTTTCGCGCGTGACCCGCTGCAACTGCTCGCGAGCGGCGCGATGCAGGTAAACGGCCTCGCGAACGCGAGATGAAGTTGACCCCCCTGAAAATAACGGGACGGTTACCTGAATGCCGATGGCATCAACCCTCGTCAGATTGTCGGCAGTCGTAAAGACATCCGGGTCGGGAGCAAGGTCGGACCTCAGTTCGCCCGGCGAGTCGTCTTTACTCTTTGTCGCGACGAGGTCGATGGTCGGGTAGTGGCCATTGCGGCGGAACGAAATTTCGTCTCGCGCGAGTTGCTCATCCAGCCTGCTGGATACGAGAACCAGATTCTGACTCAATGCCAGGTCCACCCAGTCTTTCTCGCTGGCAGGATTGGGCGTACGCATCGGGAATTCGTCACCCGGGGCGGACAAAGCACCAACGTATTCACCTGTGATCTCGCGCAAAAACTCTCTCGCGGTGGCGAGCGAGCGCTTTGCGGCAATCTCATCGGCAACGGCCTGGTCGTAAGCCGCCTGAGACTCCTGCACAGCGGTTATTGCAATCAGCCCGACTTCGAAGCGCTGTTTCGCCTGTTCGAGCTGGCGCGCAATGGCCTGTCTGTTTGCATGCGTCGATGTCAGTCGGTCTTCCGCGGCGAGCACATCGAAATAGGTCTGCCCAACGCGCACGACCAGATCCTGTTGCGCGGCTTCACGGTCTGCTTGGGCCTTTGCGACAAGCTTATCGGCGCGCCGCAGGCCCACAATCTGATCCCAGCGGAACAGGGTCTGCGTCAGTTGAAACTGCCAGCGGGTTCTGTCGAACCGTTGATCCCTGGTAAAGGTCTGAACGCCTACCGTGGGAAACTCGCTCGATTGCGAACTCTCCACATCGATGTCGGTGTAGTCGCCGCTGAAATTTACCTGCGGCAGCAACAGGCCGCGCGCCTGCGGTTCAGCCTCGAGCGCGGCCAACCGGCGTGCCTCGGCTTCGTGAATTCTCGGGTCGCTCTGCAGGGCCTGCTGGTAGATTTCGAGCAAAGACGCGGCCTGGCTTGAAACCGGCACCACGAGAATGCCCAAAAACAGTAGTAAGCTATTGAAGCCAAATGCTTTTTTCATTGTTCTGCGTTCCGAAAATTGGGCAAACTCGCCCGGGCCTGAAGTGTTATAGTCAACTATATCACTAAACCAGTCAACACTCATCTACATTTCTTTGATGCAACAACACCTTAAGTGGTTTCATCTCAAAACAAAAATTGTGGCGGCATGCTGCCATTAACGAGTGGCCTCAAGCGGGTTTCGAACAGCGTCGTCGTCTGCCATTCACTTTCACTCGTGCGTCGAATCAATAGTGCCTCCATAACCGGCGCTTCTCCAACGACAACGAACAGTCGTCCTTCGGGTTTTAGCGCCTTAACGAACCGCGGATCGAATTTCTGTATCGAGCCTGTAACCGCAATGGCATCGAACTGTTCCTCAGGCAGCTGTTGTGTCGCGTCCATTTCCAGCAACTCGACGTTGTTGATGCCCGAGTCGTCAAGATTTACAGCGGCGGACTTGAGAAAATCCTGATGAATGTCGACGCTCGTCACTTTGTTGGCCAGGCGCGCAAAACAGGCGGCGAGGAACCCGCTGCCCGTGCCAATCTCCAGCACGCTAGCCGCGGAGCCGGGTTCTAGTGCCTGCAGAACACGTCCCTCAACCGTCGGCGTCATCATCGTCTGTCCATGACCGATCGGAATTTCGGTATTGTCTGCGTCGAGTACGTCCCATGCGCGGACCTGTTGCTCGACCATCTGCTGGCGCGCAAAATCGGTATTCATCGTCATGCAATCCTTACTTGTTGAATGAAAAGCGAAAACTCTTGTCTCTGTACGCCGTTTTGCAGTCGTTGCAGGAGCCGGTGGACGACGGTTACCGAATTATGGTGAATCGCCTCGGTGCGCCGTGGCTGCTGGGATATGCTTACGGAGCTTTGGTTTTGAGCTTCTCTGAACCCTCAAATCTCCGGCGATGGAGATAGATATCGAGCCGCTAATAATAACAAATGATATTCCTACGGCATTCGACTAATTGGCAATGCGTGGCGCTTGCGGGCAGGCACCTTAGGTCCGATATTGGGGTCTGAATGTCGCCCCTTGCCATCATCATCGCTCTTTCAGGCCTGCTGCTTCTCGCGGTCATCGTCGGCATCGTTCTTTGGCTCGGCAAAAGACGCGCAATGCGCCGCATGGCGACGCTGAATCGGCAGATGCTGGACGCATCGAAGGACGCGCTGGTGGGTCGGCGGCTGATCGTTCCCCAGGACCCTGACGCGGCGCAACTTGCGAGCACGATCAATCGCCTGTTTGATGCACTTGGTGAACGCGACGAGAAGATTCAGAGTCGAGACAGGCTTTTTACGGATTTCGCCAAGACCCTGCCGGAAATCGTGATCGTCCATGACGAGAAGATACTGCTGGCCAATGAGTCAGCTGCCGGTCTGATCGGGCTTGATTCCGCGCAGTTAGTCGGGCGCGAGGTTGCGGATCTGGTAAAACCGGCCTACAGAGCACTGTTTCGCAACACGATGGCCAAACATCTCTCAGGCGAAAAAGTGCCACAACGTCTGGAAATACAGTTGATCAGTGGCAACGAGTCCGGTCTGTGGGTCGAAACGCAAAGCTCGACCATTGAGTTTCACGGCCGCCCGGCGATCCTCACTGTGGCCAGAGATGTCAGTTACCGAAAAAGCCTCGAAGTCTCGTTGAGCCGCAGCAAGCGTCAGGCGCAATACACGCTGGAATCAATCGCCGAAGGCGTCATAACGACTGACAACGAGGGTCGTGTCGATTACATGAATCTCGCCGCGGAGTCTTTGATCGGAACGAACCGCGATGACGCGATAGGCCACCGCATCGGCGAGTTGTTTACGCTGGTCGACGACGCGGACCGGCGACCTCTCGGTGATCCCGTTGATCGCTGCCTGACCATGCGGCGACGGGTGAATATGGGCCGGCATGCCGTCATGGTCACCTCGGACGGCGAGCAGGAGCATTCTGTTGAAATTACGGCTTCCCCGATTCGGGGGCCGGGCAGCAGCATTTCGGGGACCGTGGTCGTATTCCACGATGTCGGCGAGCTTCGTGGCCTGACACGCCAGATGAGTTATCAGGCCACTCACGATGCATTGACCGGCCTGATCAACCGGCGCGAGTTCGAACGCCACCTTGACGAAGCCATGGATGCGGCCCATACGGAAGAAGCGGTTCACATGTTGTTCTACATGGACCTCGATCGCTTCAAGGCTGTCAATGACAGCTGCGGTCATATGGCCGGGGACAACATGCTTCGTGAAGTCGCAAGTCTGATCAAAGAGCAGGTACGCGACTCAGACTTTGTGGGCCGGCTTGGCGGAGACGAATTCGGCGCGCTGCTACTAGGCTGTCCGATCGACAAGGCCCGCCAGATTGCAAGCGACATCGGCAATGCAGTTGGCAGCTACCGATTCGTCTGGAAGGACCAGATCTTTAATATTGGCATCTCAATTGGCCTGGTCGAGATCAGCCACGCCAGTGGCACCTTGCAGGATGTAATGAGCGCTGCCGATTCGGCGTGCTACGTCGCCAAACAGCAGGCCAGTCGACACGTACACGTTTACTCGGCGCGTGATGAGGCGATAGCAAGGGAGCGTGGCGATATTCAGTGGCTGCGCGAACTCCAGGAGGCCCTGCACGAAGACAAATTCGAGCTGGCCACACAGCCCATCATCGCGACCAGCGGCGGTGCCGAGTCGGGCCCGTCTCTCGAGATCCTGATTCGCCTGACCGACGGGCTAAACCGCACCGCCAGCAACGCAGAATTTCTGCGCCCGGCGGAACGCTATCAGCTGATGCCGCAGATTGATCGCTGGGTCGTCAAAGCCGCACTCACTGCGATTTCGGGCGGTGAGATCAAGATTACAAGCGGCCGCAGCTGCGCGCTGAACCTGTCGGGCCAAACATTGGGCGACGAATCCTTCCTTGGCTTTGTCGTAGAGACGCTTGATCGCACCGGCGTTTCACCGTCCTCAATCTGTTTTGAGGTGACGGAGTCAGCGATACTGCAAAACGTGCAGCACGCGCAACGTTTTATCGAGGTATTGCACGGCATCGGCTGCGAATTTTCGCTCGATGACTTTGGCAGCGGCCTGGGGTCATTCTCGAGCCTCAAGCATCTGCCGATCGATTACCTCAAGATCGATGGCACGTACACGAAGAACCTGCAGTCAGACGAAGTGAACCAGGAAATGGTCGCGGCCATGATCAAGCTCGCCCGGACCATGCAGTTTCGCATAGTGGCCGAGCAGGTCGAGCATCAGGCCGACTTTGACTGGCTGCGTGATAGCGGGGTCGATTTCGTGCAGGGCAATTTCATCGAGTCGCCCGTTACGCTCGGTCGATCCCCAACCGGCGCCTTTCGAACCCTGAATCACTAGGGCCGTGGCCCTACTGCCTACAGCAATGGCACCATCAGCAGTGCGACGATGTTGATGATCTTGATCAGCGGGTTGATCGCGGGTCCGGCCGTGTCTTTATAAGGGTCGCCGACCGTGTCGCCCGTGACCGCAGCTTTGTGCGCGTCGGATCCTTTGCCACCGAAGTTACCATCTTCGATGTACTTCTTGGCGTTGTCCCAGGCGCCACCACCCGCCGTCATCGAAATCGCGACGAACAGGCCGGTGATAATCGTGCCGAGCAGCAATCCGCCAAGCGCTTTGGGCCCGAGGAGCAAACCAACGGCCAGAGGTACCAAAATCGGCAGCAGCGAGGGAATGATCATCTCTTTGATCGCAGCTTTTGTTAGCAGATCAACCGCGCGGCTGTAATCAGGCTTGCCGGTGCCTTCCATAATGCCTTCAATTTCCCTGAATTGACGGCGCACTTCGTTGACCACGGAGCCCGCCGCGCGGCCGACGGCTTCCATCGCCATCGAACCGAACAGGAACGGCACGAGACCGCCAATAAACAGGCCGATAATGACGAGGTGGTCGTTGAGCAGGAAAACAGCATCGATGCCTTCTTCCGCAAGCGCGTTCGTGTAGTCAGCGAACAACACGAGGGCGGCAAGGCCAGCTGAACCGATCGCATAACCCTTGGTCACGGCCTTGGTCGTGTTGCCGACAGCGTCTAGCTGGTCCGTGATCTTGCGAACTTCGGGCGGCA
>CAMYMP010000293.1 GCA_947259435.1 uncultured Woeseiaceae bacterium | reverse complement strand
AGCTGGGACAGCGCAAGATGACGGGCGTGTCGGGACAGGTTCGGGTTCTCGTCGGGCATTGCCCTAGTCGTCGATCGTAACGTCCAGAATTGTCACGGCCTGAACCGGCACGTCCTGGTGACCGGCTCGGTCACCGGTCGGCACCGCTGCAATTGTGTCGACCACATCCATGCCGTCGGTGACGCGCCCGAAAACCGCATAGCCGAAATCGCGGCTGCTGTGATTCAGAAAGTCGTTGTCACGAAGGTTGATGAAGAACTGCGAGGTCGCGCTGTCGACGACGCCCGTGCGCGCCATCGCCAGGGTACCGCGCGCGTTCGTCTCGCCGTTGTTGGCCTCATTCTTGATCGGGTCGCGCGTCGGTTTGCTGGACATAGTCTCATCCATGCCGCCTCCCTGAATCATGAAGTTCGGAATGACGCGATGAAATACGGTGTCCTTGAAATGACCGTCAGTCGCGTACTGGCGGAAGTTCTCGCAGCTTATCGGAGCTTTCTCGTCAAAGAGTTCGACACTGATGTCGCCGTGGTTGGTTTTGATAGTAATCATGTTGTCTCGCCGGAAGAAAAACGGGCACTGGTCACCCGCGGGTGGCCAGCGTAGTCATCGTAGCACTGGATACGCTCCCAGCCATACGACAAAAGCAGCTCGGCGACGGCCTCCTTCTGATCCGCGCCGTGCTCGAGCACGAGCAGGCCATCATCCTCGATAATCGCGGGGCAGTCTCGAGCGAGAATGATGATCGACTCAAGGCCGTCCTCGCCGGCGGCCAGCGCAACGGTGGGCTCTGCCTGCAGCGATTCAAGCGCCGCATCGCCGGACGCGACGTACGGCGGATTCGATGCGATGACTTTGAATTTTCTGCCACTGACGGGCCGGGTCCAACTGCCTTCCAAGAAATCGACATTGCCAATCATGAGTTTCCGGGCATTTTCGCGCGCTACGGTCATAGCGTCACAACTGATATCGGTTGCCGTAATTTGGCACAGCGGGCGTTCTTTTGCGATGGCCAGAGCGACCGCGCCGCTGCCGGTGCCGAGATCGAGCACCTGCCAATCAGCCTTGCGCGGGATGTCGCGTAGCACGACGTCGACCAGCAATTCCGTTTCGGGCCGCGGCACGAGCGTCGCCGGGCTGACGATGAGTTCGAGCGACCAGAACTCCCTGACACCCGTGATATAGGCCATCGGCACGCCGTCGATGCGCCGCTTGAGCGTTTGGTCGAGCCGCTCGAGCGCCGCGTCATCCAGCGTGTCGTCGGGGTGGGCAAACAGGTAGCTGCGCGGCATATCGATGCAGCGGGCAAGCAGCAGTTCAGCGTCGAGACGTGCCGACTCGCTGACGGCGCGTAGTTGCGCCGTTGCATCGTCAAGCGCTGCCCGAATGGATGTCTGCTCAGTCATGCGTACTCATCGCAATAGTCGTTCGCAAAGGATTTCGCGTAAACTCGCTGACGAATTCTACAAGGACTATACGCCATGCAAGTCTATTCCAATGTCCTGGATATGGTCGGCAAAACGCCGATGCTCCAAGTGAATAACATCGATACCGGACCGTGCGAGTTGTTCCTGAAGCTCGAACTCCAAAACCCGGGCGGCTCAATCAAAGACCGCATCGGCATCTCGATGATCGAGGAGGCCGAGAAACGCGGCGATATCAAGCCTGGTGATACGATCGTCGAGGCGACGGCGGGCAACACAGGCATCGGGTTGGCGCTGGTCGCGGCGCAGAAGGACTACCACCTGATCCTCGTCCTGCCCGACAAGATGAGTCAGGAGAAGATCTTCAATCTGCGCGCGATGGGCGCCGAGGTGATTCTAACCCGATCGGATGTCGAAAAAGGTCACCCCGAGTACTACCAGGACCTCGGCAAGCGAATCGCTGACGAAAGGGGTTTCTATTTCATCAACCAGTTCGGCAATCCGGACAATCCGCTGGCGCACGAAATGTCGACGGCGCCCGAAATATTTGAGCAGATGGACGGCAACGTCGATGCCATCGTCATGGGTGCCGGATCCACCGGCACGGCTGCCGGTTTTTGCAAGTACCTGAATGAGCACGCACCGAATACCGAGATTATTCTTGCCGACCCGGTCGGTTCGATACTCGCCGAGTACATCAATACAGGCAATCTCAGCGGCAAGAGCAGCAGCTGGCTCGTCGAAGGGATCGGTGAGGACTTCATTCCGGACATCGCGGATTTCTCCAGATTCACCAAGGCTTATTCGATCAGCGATGCGGAGTCATTCGCCACTGCGCGCGAATTACTTAGAACAGAGGGCATACTTGCCGGCTCTTCATCGGGTACCTTGCTCGCGGCTGCGCTCAAGTACTGTCGCGAGCAGTCCGAGGCCAAGCGTGTCGTGTCATTTGCGTGTGACACCGGCAACAAATATTTGTCGAAGCTCTACAATGATTTCTGGATGGAAGACCAGGGTTTTATCCTGCGCGAGCAGACAGGTGACCTCAGAGATCTCGTCGGCCGGCCACACGGGGAGCGCGCAACCATTACGGTCGGCCCCGGCGATGTCATTACGACGGCCCATAACCGGCTGCGCAACGCCGGTTTCTCGCAGTTGCCCGTGATGGACCAGGGCAAACTCGTCGGCGTTATCACCGAAGAAACGATCATTCAGCACGTGTACGGCAAGCCCGAGTTCATGAATTCTCCGGTCGCCGACGCGATGCAGACCGCGTTCATCAAGCTCGAGAAAGATACGAGCGTGAACAACCTTGTCTCGATGCTGCAGGTGCAGCCGTACGCGGCGATCATGGATGGGGAGGAGTTCCTCGGCCTGATCACTCGCTCCGACGTGCTGAACTACATGCGGCGCCAAATGTAGAAGGCAGCTCTGTCGAGGGTTAGGATGTCAAATTTCCGGCCTTCAACCCATGCAATTGAAATATAGATCAGCGCTATCAGGAGACGCCGCAGAGTGCGTAGCCCTACGTGGAAAAACACGGGAAAACGCCGCCTCGGAAGAATGGCTTCGCTCTATCGGCGTCACCGCGAAATCTTGGGGAGAAGGCATCCACTCTGGTGCACTTCCGGGCCATGTCTGCACCTTCGATGGCAATATAGTCGGCTACTGCTTCGGCGCGCGTGAAACCGGGGAGATTGTGGTCCTTGCGCTACTCCCTGATTTCGAAAACCGTGGTATCGGTCGCGAATTGCTGAACAGGATGATCAAGGAACTGGCGGAGCTTGGACACAGCCGGCTATTCCTCGGTTGTTCCGCCGATCCGATGAGTAGGTCATACGGTTTTTACAGACACTTGGGATGGAGTTCAACGAAATCGTTCGACCAATACGGAGACGAGATACTCGAACTCAACATTACCTAGCCGACAATCGCGTCGTCATGCAGTCGCTCGCACGATTCAGCGCGCTGCCCGCAGCCTGTCAAAGAGTGTAATTTCGCGAAGTTTTAACGAC
>CAMYMP010000292.1 GCA_947259435.1 uncultured Woeseiaceae bacterium | reverse complement strand
ATGTCGAGGCGGCTGATGTGCCGGGTATGTTCGACGCCGGACTGTTAGACGGCGGGGACCACGCTCGCCGGCTCGGCCCGATTGTGGAGATCCCGTATTTGATCAATCAGGATCGCTGGACGTTCTGGCGCTGCGGCCTCATTAACCCGCTGTCGGTGGAAGATTTCAGCACCCACCAGGGATTCAAGGCGTTCGGGAAAGCGGTCGAGATGGGTCCGCAGGCAGTTATTGACGCTCTCAAGACTTCCGGACTTCGCGGTCGCGGTGGCGCCGGATTTCCTGCCGGCATCAAGTGGCAGACAGTCGCCGATACCGAAAGTGCGCAGAAATACATCACGGTCAATGCCGACGAGGGCGACAGCGGTACGTTTTCCGATCGCATTCTGATGGAAGGCGATCCCCTCGGCCTGATCGAAGGCATGATGCTCGCCGGCTTTGCGGTTGGCGCGAACCGCGGATATATCTATTTGCGATCCGAATATCCGCTGACACGCTCGATACTGACGCGTGCAATCGAACTGGCGCGTCACACAGGTTGGCTTGGCCACGACATTCAGGGCAGCGGCTTCGATTTCGACATTGAGTTACACATCGGTGCCGGCTCCTATGTTTGCGGCGAAGAAACCGCAATGCTCGAGAGCCTCGAAGGCAAACCGGGAATAGTGCGCTACAAACCGCCGGTGCCCGCTATCGAAGGCCTGTTCGGCAAGCCGACCGTGGTCAACAACGTCGTCACAATTGCGTCGGTTGCCAACATCATCAACCTCGGTGGCGAGAAATACGCGTCGTACGGTGTTAATCGCTCGACGGGCACGCTCGCGTTTCAGCTTGCCGGCAATATCAAGCGCGGAGGCCTGGTCGAAAAAGCGTTCGGCATCACCGTGCGCGAACTCATCGACGATTGGGGCGGCGGCACGGCGAGCGCCAAGCCGGTCAAGGCTGTGCAGGTCGGCGGGCCACTCGGTGCCTACCTGACTGCAGACCAACTCGACACTCCGCTCGACTACGAAGCATTTACCGAGATCGGTGCAATGATCGGCCATGGTGGCATCGTTGTCTTCGACGACGCGGCGAATATGGCGCAACAGGCACGTTTTGCGATGGAATTCTGCGCCATCGAGTCTTGCGGCAAATGCACGCCGTGCCGGATCGGCTCGACTCGCGGCGTCGAGGTCATAGACCGCATAATTGCTGGGGTTGAGCGCGACAAGAACTACGATTTGCTGGTTGAACTGTGCGATACGATGGAGGATGCCTCATTATGTGCAATGGGGGGAATGACGCCCTATCCAGTGCGAAGTATCCTAAAATACTTCGCAGAGGATTTTGCGTCCGCCCAGGGGGCTGGCCAGTGAACAAATTCAAACAGGCCGATTTCGGCACGCCGGCCGTCGCAACGCATGAAACGGTCAGAATCGAAATCGATGGTCTGCCGGCGACGGTAAAAGCTGGTACGACAGTCCTGCGCGCTGCGCGCGAATCCGGCGTTGATGTGCCTAGCCTTTGCGCAACGGACAATATGAAGCCATTCGGCTCCTGCCGCATGTGTCTGGTCGAGATTGAAGGCCGCAAAGGCTATCCCGCGTCATGCACGACGAAGGTCGAAGCCGGCATGAAGATTCGTACCCAGACCGACGCCATTGCGACATTACGCCGCAATGTGATGGAACTCTATATTTCGGATCATCCGCTCGATTGCCTGACGTGTTCTGCTAACGGTGACTGCGAGTTGCAGGACGTGGCTGGTGCCGTAGGACTGCGAGAAGTCCGTTACGGCTTCGACGGCGAAAACCATCTCGATGCCGCGACAGATGCGAGCAATCCCTATTTCTCATTCGACGCCAGCAAGTGCATCGTCTGCTCGCGTTGCGTGCGGGCCTGCGACGAGGTCCAGGGCACGTTCGCCCTGACGATCGAAGGGCGCGGATTTGATTCGAAAGTTTCGGCGGGCATTGGTGAGTCGTTCCTCGATTCCGAGTGCGTCTCCTGCGGCGCCTGTGTGCAGGCCTGCCCGACTGCGACGCTGATGGACAAAACCATCATCGACCATGGCCAGCCCGAGCACAGCGTCAAGACAACCTGCGCGTATTGTGGAGTCGGCTGTTCGTTCATCGCCGAGATGAAAGGCGACCAGGTCGTGCGCATGATTCCCGACAAGGACGGCCAGGCAAATCACGGCCATAGCTGCGTCAAAGGCCGCTTCGCCTGGGGCTATTCGACGCATCGCGATCGCGTAATGGATCCCCTGATACGCCATAGTATCGACGAGCCCTGGCGCAAAGTGAGTTGGGACGAGGCGATCCAGTACACAGCGAGACGGTTCAAGGATATTCAGAAGGAGCACGGCAGGAAGTCGATTGGCGGCATCACGTCGTCACGCTGCACGAACGAAGAAGTTTTCGTCGTGCAGAAGCTGGTCCGCGCGGCGATGGGCAATAACAACGTGGATACCTGTGCACGCGTTTGCCACTCGCCAACTGGCTATGGCCTGAAAACGACGCTGGGCACATCGGCAGGCACGCAGCCGTTCGACAGCGTGCTGGATGCCGACGTTATTGTTGTCATCGGCGCTAATCCAACCGAGGGACATCCGGTTTTCGCATCGCAGATGAAGCGCCGACTGCGTGAGGGTGCAAAACTGATTGTCGTCGATCCGCGGCGCATCGGCCTCGTGAAGTCGCCGCACATCGTCGCCGACCATCATTTGCCGTTGCTTCCCGGCACGAATGTCCCGATTGTCAATTCACTCGCTCATGTCGTCGTTACCGAAGGCCTTGTTGACGAGGAATATGTCCGGGAACGCTGCGACGTCGAGTCGTTCGACGCATGGAAGGCGATGATTCTGAAGCCGGAGAATTCGCCCGAAGAGGTGGAGAAGGTCTCCGGTGTGCCGGCCGGGGACATCCGGGCCGCGGCACGGCTGTATGGTCAGGCGGAGAACGGCGCGATTTACTATGGCCTTGGCGTCACCGAGCACAGCCAGGGCTCGACGATGGTAATGGGGATGGCCAACCTTGCGATGGCAACCGGGAACCTAGGTCGCTCGGGTGTGGGCGTAAACCCGTTGCGCGGCCAGAACAACGTGCAGGGTTCTTGCGACATGGGCTCGTTCCCGCACGAACTGCCCGGCTATCGTCCGGTCCAGGATGAAGAGGTTCGCGGCAGCTTCGAAAAGCATTGGGGCGTCAGGCTGGACCCTGAACCTGGCTTCCGCATTCCGAACATGTTTGATGCGGCCTGCGCCGGAAATTACAAAGGTATGTATATCCAGGGTGAGGATCTCGCGCAGTCCGATCCGAACACGACGCACGTCGAGGCGGCATTGAGCAGCATGGACTGCGTCGTCGTACAGGATCTGTTTCTCAATGAGACAGCCAAATTTGCGCACGTGTTCCTGCCAGGCACTTCCTTTCTCGAAAAGGACGGCACTTTTATCAACGCCGAGCGACGCATCAATCGCGTGCGCCCTGTCATGAGGCCCCGCCAGGGCAAAGACGAGTGGCGCATCGCGCAGGAACTGGCGCAGGCGATGGGCTACCCGATGCATTACGAGAGCGCCGCCGAAATCATGGACGAGATTGCGGAGCTTACGCCGACGTTTAACAATGTGAGCTTCAAGTTCCTGGACGAAGTTGGCAGCGTCCAGTGGCCGTGCAACGACAATGCGCCGATGGGCACGCCGATCATGCACGTCGATAGCTTCGTGCGCGGCAAAGGCCTTTTCGTCGAGACTGACTACGTTCCAACTGAAGAACGTACCAACCGCAAATTCCCGTTGCTATTGACTACCGGTCGCATACTGTCGCAGTACAATGTTGGCGCACAAACACGCCGCACGGAGAATATGGTCTGGTACAACGCAGATCTTCTGGAAGTGCATCCGAGCGATGCCGAAATGCGCGGCATCAGGGAAGGCGATCTCGTATCTCTGTCGAGCCGCAAGGGCGAGATCGCGCTGGTCGCCACGATTACTGAGCGCGTGCAGCCGGGCGTCGTTTACACGACCTTCCACAATCCCGAGACCGGCGCCAACGTCGTGACGACCGAGCACAGCGACTGGGCAACCAACTGTCCCGAATACAAAGTCACAGCCGTACAGATCGCACCGGCAACTCACCGTTCCGAGTGGCAACATCACTTCGACGAGAATGCGAAGCGGCAAGGGAAGATTCTCGAGACCAGCTAGGCCATAGGGCCTGTGGGCGGGACGTTTGTCGACTGAAGTAAAGCGCAGCGCAGCGAGCCATGAAGGAGGCAAATGTCCAGGTCGCGGGCCCTATGAGCTCTCCGTGGACGAATCTTCCTTGGCGCTTGTTTCTGTTTCGGCAGGTTGGCCGTCGGGGAATAGCCAGGCGGTTATGTGTTGCTTCACGAAATTTGCGAAGAGTAAATAGCCGGCGCCAAGTGCGATCAGGCCGACCGGTGGTTGCCACTGCACCCAGTAGACGGGCCACATGAACGCGTAAACCGTGTTGATCAGCGAATCCACCGCGAAACGAAATACGAACTCGACCAGCTGCTCGGTGAAGAACGCCGCGATACTCGAACTTTCGATGAATTCGCCCGCGATCGTGGTTATTTCGAGATAGATGAAGGTCGCTGCGAAGCCGAGCGCATAAAAGCCACCGCCACGGACCTTCCAGACCTTTGCGAACCAGCGGCGAAACCAGCCTTTCGCCTTGTCCAGCACTCGAATCTACTCTCTTTTGATTCTCGTGAACCTGGTGCCTTCGAGCGTCAGGTTGGCCATAAGGCCCGCAGAGCCGAAAATAAAACCGACGACGGGGTCGCGCACATTCTGCGTGTCGATGGTCTTGCCGGCACCCATATCAATCAAAGCGACAGAGCCGTCGATGCCGACCCGCCAGCCATTGGAAGCCCGAAACTGATCAAGCGAACTCTGAGTCATGAATGCGATCACGATCGAGCGGGCCTGCGCGCCTGCCTGCAGTCCGATTGAGCCACTGGTAATACGCATGTAATCGACTGTCTTGCCGCCAACGCGCAGTACACCTTCGCCGGTTTCGCCACCGACGACCAGACCGGCCCGTAACGCGCGCGGGAACACCAGATAACCCGCTGCTTGATTGAGAAAAATCTCGCTGCCTCTTATCTGTTCCCGAAAAGTCTGAAGGGAATCATCGGCTTCCTGATCGATCCTGGTCGCCGACCACTCCATCGAAGCGCAGGCGCCTAACAGTGCAGTCAGGACGACGAGAAATACATTTTTGTACGGTGATTTCGTTTTCATCGCGAGAGTATAACTGCGTTATCTGCGGCCGTCTTTATGAAAGTCTCGAGCAACACTGCGAGGGTGTCGCGCAATTGCGACGCCCGTGCTTCGTCGTAGCGCGACGTGACCTCATCCATATAAGCGCGCTGCGCGAGTTCGAGCTGCACCGCATGCACGTTGTCGCCCGGCTGACCGTAGCGGCGGGTGATGTAGCCGCCTTTAAACCTCGCGTTGAGTACGGCATCGTAGGCACTGTCTGCGGCGGCATGTACAACCGCATCCGCGATGCTTTTTTTACAGCTGCGGCCGTCCCATGTTCCGATATTCAGGACCGGGAGCTCGCCATCGAATAGCGACGGCACCCGACTGGCAATGGAATGCGCATCCCAGAGCAGTGCGTAGCCATGCGCGGCACGCATTTCCACAAGCGTTGCGCCGATTTTCCTGTGGTACGGATCCCAGTAACGCCTGATACGATCATCCGTATCGATCTCTGCATTAACCACGTAGATTTTTTGTCCGGCGAACGTCTGCGTCGGGCACACGCCCGTTGCCAGTTGCCCCTCGTACATCGCTGCATCGTCCGCCGGACGATTCAGATCGACAACGTATCGTGAATACTCCGCGACGATCATCGATGCGCCGAGTTGCTTCGCAAACTCGTACAAACGCGCAACATGCCAATCGGTGTCGGGCAGCGACTTGCCCGCTTCGGTCATTTGCGCCGCTATGTCGCCTGGCACAGACCTGCCGTCGTGCGGTACGCTGACGAGAAGCGGCAGGCTGCCCGTGTGAAACGAATAGCCGCTCGTCATCAGGCGCTCATTCGCCGTGGCTGGGCAGGATCGATGCCGAATACTGGCAGAATCGCCCGGCGTTGATTAGGGCCGCAACGCGGGTAACGTCGGCTGCCAGCGCCCGATCTTCCGTGTACGCAGGCGAGACTTCACGAATCAACGCGAGGACCTGCTCCAGGACAGGAGAGCTTTTATTCGGGTGGTGGAATTCCACACCCTGCGCGGCGGCGAGGAGCTCAATCGCAACAATATTGGCGGCGTTGTCGAGCATTGTGTGCAGGCGGCGCGCCGCATAGGTCGACATACTGACATGGTCTTCCTGATTCGCCGAGGTCGGGATACTGTCGACACTGGCCGGGTGTGCGTGCGACTTGTTTTCTGACACCAGCGCAGCTGCGGTGACCTGCGTGATCATGAAACCGCTGTTAAGACCGCCTTCCTTGACGAGAAACGGGGGCAAACCACTCAGGTTCGAATCGATCAGCAGCGCGGTCCGACGCTCCGACAGCGAGCCGATTTCGGCTATCGCTAACGCCAGATAGTCGGCGGCAAGCGCTACCGGCTCGGCGTGGAAGTTGCCGCCCGACAGGACCACGCCCGAATCGGCAAATACCAACGGGTTATCGGTGACGGCATTTGCTTCGGTTTCGATAACCGTGCAAACGTGGCGTAACACATCCAGACATGCACCGATGACCTGCGGCTGGCACCGGATCGAATAAGGGTCCTGCACATGGTCGCATTTGACGTGCGATGCGCGTATTTCGCTGTCGTGCATGAGATCACGGAGCACTCCCGCCACGGCGATCTGGCCGCCGTGGCCGCGGACACTTTGAATCCGCTTGTCGAACGGTGTGTCGCTGCCTTTGATGGCATCGGAGGACATCGCGCCTGCTGCAAGTGCTGCCGCGAGTATGTGCTCGGTGCGAAATACCGCCGCAAGCGTCAGCGCCGTAGAGACCTGTGTGCCATTGAGTAGCGCCAGTCCTTCCTTAGCCGCGAGCGTAATCGGCTTGAGCCCGGCTTCTCTGAGCGCCAATTCGGCCGGCACGATCGTGCCATCGACGCGCGCCTCGCCGAAACCGATCAGTACGCCGGCCATGTGCGCGAGGGGCGCCAGATCACCCGAGGCGCCGACGGAGCCCTGCGACGGGATGCGCGGGTAGATCCTGTGATTGAGCAGATCGCACAGTGCATCTACCAGCTCGACTCGCACGCCCGAGCAGCCTTCGGCAAGCGCAACAATCTTGATCAGCATCGCGAGACGCACCACATCGTCGTCGAGGTCATCACCCACGCCCATCGCGTGAGAGCGCACGAGGTTTTCCTGAAGCTTCAGGAGCTTGTCGTTGCCAATATGCACGTTGGCTAACTGCCCGAAACCCGTGGTCACTCCATACACTTCCTGGCCGTTTGCGATGACATCATTGATCAGTTCATTCGACTCGGCAATGCAGCGGCGCGCTTCATCGCCAATACTTACGGTGATAGGGCTCAGCCACGCTTTGCGCAAATCGGCAAGCCCGACCAACTGCTTGTCTATCATCAGTTTCATGTTGACACTCCGCTGCCCAGCATCGGCAGATGCAGGCCGTATTCGCGCGCGCAATCAATCGCTAATTCATATCCAGCATCAGCATGCCGCATGACGCCAGATGCCGGATCGTTCCACAAGACGCGCTCGATACGTTTGTCCGCGGCCTCGCTACCGTCGCAAACGATCACGAGGCCGGCGTGTTGTGAGTAACCCATGCCGACACCGCCGCCGTGATGCAGCGACACCCAGGTTGCGCCACTCGCGGTACTGAGCAGCGCGTTGAGTAGCGGCCAATCCGAAACCGCGTCCGACCCATCCCGCATTGCTTCGGTCTCGCGGTTCGGGCTCGCGACGGAGCCACTGTCGAGATGGTCGCGACCAATAACCACGGGTGCACGCAGCTCGCCGCTACGTACCATCTCATTGAAAGCCAGGCCCAATTTGTGCCGCTGGCCCAGCCCCACCCAGCAAATACGCGATGGCAATCCCTGAAAATGAATGCGTTCGCGCGCTGCGTCGAGCCAATTATGCAGATGGGCGTCCTCCGGAATCATCTCTTTCACTTTTGAGTCGGTTTTGTAAATGTCTTCCGGATCACCGGACAGCGCCGCCCAACGAAACGGCCCGACGCCACGGCAGAACAGCGGCCTGACGTAAGCCGGAACGAAGCCCGGAAAATCAAATGCGTCATCCACGCCTTCGTTGAGTGCTTCCTGGCGGATGTTGTTGCCGTAATCAAAAGTGGGTATTCCGGCATTGTGGAATTCGAGCATCGCGCGAACGTGCACGGCCATCGATTTTCTTGCCGCGGCCGCGACGGCGTCCGGATCATCGCGCCTGCCCTGCAGCCATTGTTCGACTGTCCACCCGATCGGCAGGTAACCGTTGGCCGGATCATGCGCAGAGGTCTGGTCCGTTACTGCGTCGGGCCGCACGCCACGTCGCAGCAGTTCGGGCACCACCTCGGCAGCATTTCCTAGCAGCCCGACGCTGAGCGGCTCGCGGTCCACGCACGCCTTGTCGATCAGCGCGAGGGCTTCGTCCAGCGTGTCCGCAAGCGTATCGAGGTAACCGGTCTCCAGCCGCTTGTCGATGCGATCTTTCTGACACTCGACAGCGAGCATCGAGGCACCAGCCATCGTCGCGGCGAGCGGCTGCGCACCACCCATGCCACCCAGCCCTGCGGTCAGAATCCAGCGGCCCGCAAGCTCGCCGTCATAGTGCTGCCGGCCCATTTCGGCAAACGTCTCGTACGTGCCCTGCACGATGCCCTGGCTGCCGATGTAGATCCACGACCCGGCGGTCATCTGACCGAACATCATCAGCCCCTTTTTGTCGAGCTCGCGGAAGTGCTCCCAGTTCGCCCAGGCGGGGACGAGATTTGAATTCGCAATCAGCACACGAGGTGCGTCAATGTGCGTGCGAAACACGCCGACGGGCTTGCCGGACTGAACGAGCAGGGTCTCGTCTTCTTCGAGGTCCCGCAATGTCTCGACGATCTTGTCGAACGCCTCCCAGTTACGCGCCGCTTTACCGATCCCGCCGTACACGACCAGGTCCTCGGGTCGCTCGGCAACTTCGGGGTCGAGATTATTCATCAGCATGCGCAACGGGGCCTCAGTCAGCCAGCTCTTTGCCGTCAGTCGCGTGCCGGTCGGTGCCTTGATCGTTCGCTTGGTGTTCATGCTTGCAGCTTCTCCAGTTCGACGACGGTGCCCGTAGTCGATGTGCGTGTTCCTGGTGGTGTGTAATGACCCGTCAACTCGTAGCGGCTCCCCGGGTGATGCAGACGCGCAAAAGTTACGGGCCGGCCGCCCGACCATGTGCGTCGGATAACGACGAGTCCCGGCTCGTTATCCGCCATTTGCAGTCGCTTGCGCACCGCCGCATTAGGCAGCGCTGCCCGCACCACCTGCTCGGCTTCCTGGAGTGGTGAGACGGCTGTGAGGTAGGCACTCGGCGTGACGTGACGGAAGTCCTGTTCGAGACAGTCCGGTGCAAAATCTGCAAGGATGTGGCGATCCTCTACCTGGATCGGGAGGCCGTTTTCGAAGTGCACAAGGAGTAAATGGAACACGTCGATACCCTGCTCAACGTGCAGAGCCTTGGCAATCTCGCCGCGCGCGTGCTGTCGCGACTGCCTCATGACCGCGCTCGTGTGCGCATGGCCACGACGCTGTATTTCGTCAGCGATATTGTGCACTTCGAGTACATGCGATCTCGCGCGAAAGTCCGCGACGAACGTTCCGCGGCCTGCAACTCTCCGCACGTAGCCTTCGTCAGTCAGTTCCCGCAAGGCGCGATTCGCCGTCATGCGCGATACGTTCATCGCCTCGACGAGATCGTTCTCTGACGGCACGCGGTCCTGCGGTCTCAGCTCGCCGCTCGATATGCGCCCGATAATCAGGTCCTTGAGCTGCTGATATCTTGGTTTCGCGGCTGCGCTCATCGGCCTGCCCCCAGCCGCTGCAGCGTCGCCGCATACGCTGCGCGAATGTCGTCCTTGTCGACGTGTTCACCGTCGACCACACACCACTCACCGCGCGCCATGACGCGTTCGATTGGCAAATGGTAGCCCGAGAACACGAGGGCATCCAGCAACGTGACATCGTCGTGACCGACGAGCATCGGGTCTGCATCGTCAAGCACCACAAGGTCGGCGGCAGCGCCGACGTGCAGGCCAACAGGATGTTGTGCGGTGGCGCAAGCGCCGCCTGCAAGCACGCGCGAAAAGAGTTCATGACCAACGTGCGCCCGCTCGAGCGAGGCGACGTTGCGGGACCGCGACGCGAGTCGCTGCCCATACTCGAGCCAGCGCAGCTCCTCGAACGGATTGATCGATACGTGGCTGTCGGAACCAATTGCGATCTGTCCGCCATTGATCAGGAAGTCGTGCAGAGGAAACAGGCCGTCGCCCAGATTTGCTTCGGTACTTGGACACAGGCACACGACGGCACCCGACTTCGCGAGGCATTCTGTTTCATCAGCGTCCATGTGCGTCGCGTGCACGAGACACCATCGGTCACCGACAGCAAAGTTATCGAGCAACCAGCTAACCGGCCTGCGGCCGTAATCCGACAGGCACTCGTCGACCTCCCGTTGCTGCTCAGCAATGTGCAGATGCAGCGGAATTCTGGCCTCACTCGCGGCGGCCGCGATCTGCAGCAGCGACTCTTTACTGACGGCACGCAGGCTGTGCGCACCGATACCAACGCAAATGCGATCGCCGGCAATTTCGCGCGCGTGCGCATAGTGTTCGAGGAAGCTTCCGATCTCGAGCGCAAAGAGTTTTTGCGGTCCTTCAGGTTTTGGCTTATTGAACCCCGCTCGCTCGTAGAGCACCGGCACATACGTCAGACCAATGCCGCTCTTATTTGCCGCCTGGCACACAGCATCGAACATCGCATCATTATTCCGGTCGCTAGCGGGCTCACGATGCAGGTAATGAAACTCGGCTACCGACGTATAGCCGCTGGCGAGCATTTCACTGTAAGCCTGTGCCGCGATCGCGGCGAGAGACTCAGCGTCCATCCGGGCAGCCAGTTCGTACATCCGTTCTCGCCAGGTCCAGAAGCTGTCCTGCGCAGCCGGCGATCGCTCTTCGGTTCTGCCGGCCAGGGCGCGCTGAAAGGCGTGACTGTGCGCGTTGCAGAGCCCCGGAATCACGATGCCGGCTACGAAGTCAGCCGATTCCCGGGACCCGTCCGGTGCGAGGTCCGTGATCCGGCCAGCACGTATGCCGAAGCGCACGTTATCCGCCCAGCCCTTTTGTAACAATGCCTTACGCGCGAAAATGCCAGTCATCGGAGCCTCGTCAAGTTGTATATACAGGCTAGACCATGATAACGTCGATTGCAAAGTCGCGGAGGTGAAAATGGCGGACTGGGACCTGCTGCTGACAGACGCCCGCATCGCGACGATGCAGCGTGCTGCGGCCGACTACGGCACGATCGAGGACGGCGCGCTGGCGATCAGCGGCGGAACTGTTGCCTGGGTCGGGCCAGGTTCCGATCTTCCTCACAGCCGCGCAAACGAAACCCGGTCCCTTTCGGGTCGCTGGATTACACCGGCGCTGATCGACTGCCACACGCACCTCGTTTTCGCTGGCGATCGCGCCGACGAATTCGAGCAGCGACTGCAGGGCGTGAGCTACGAACAGATCGCCCGATCCGGTGGCGGCATCCTCTCGACAGTTCGGGCGACACGGCGTGCAGGCCCCGATGAACTGTTCGCGTCTGCAATGCAACGCCTCCGCATGCTCGCAGCGGACGGTGTGGCAACCGTAGAGATCAAGTCGGGATACGGCCTCGACATCGACAACGAGATCAAGATGCTCGAAGTCGGCCGTCGCCTCGGCGAGTCGACCGATGTGACGGTTCTAACGACGCTGCTCGCAGCGCACGCTGTTCCTCCAGAGTTCGCCGAAGACGCGGATGCCTATGTCGATCTGATTTGTGAGCAGCTGATACCGGCCGTGGCCGAACGGCGATTGGCTGATGCGGTTGACGCATATTGTGAAGACTTCGCATTTAGCGCGGAGCAGATCGGCAGGGTATTTCGGGCTGCAAAACTTTTCGGACTGCCGGTCAAACTGCATGCCGATCAGCTGAGCGACGGCAGCGGGGCCGGGCTGGCTGCTCGATTCAAAGCGCTGTCGGCCGATCATCTCGAGCACGCATCGAATGACGGAGTTGCGGCCCTGGGCAATGCCGGCACCGCGGCGGTGCTGCTACCTGGCGCCTTCCTAACGCTGAACGAATCGCAACGCCCGCCCGTAAACGCCTTGCGGGACAACAAAGTGCCCATCGCAATTGCGACAGATTGCAACCCGGGGACCTCCCCACTGTGTTCGCTTCGCGAAGCCATGGCGCTCGCCTGCCGTTTGTTCGGGCTAACGCCGGAAGAATGCCTGGCGGGCGTAACGCGCGAAGCCGCGGTAGCGCTAGGCCTCGGTCAGGATCGTGGCACGCTCGAAGCCGGTAAACGCGCCGACCTTGCCGTATGGGATATCACGCATCCCCGTGAGCTCAGTTACTGGCTCGGCTCGCGGCCAGCCGTCGACTTGTTAATAGCCGGTCGCGATGTCAGCCTGACCCGAGCCTGCTAGAGTTACAACATGCCATGCGCCTATTTCGTGTCGGACATCCACATCCAGTCGCCAGAGTGCCCTCGTGCCCGTCTGTTCGAGCAATTCCTGCGAAATCTGTCCGGCCAGACGAAAATCACGCACCTGTTTCTGCTCGGCGACATATTCGATCTCTGGGTTGCCGACCACCGCTACTTCATCGATCGTTATCGCGTCATCATCGACGAGATTCGCCGCCTGGAGCGCGCCGGGGTGGATATCTGTTACTTCGAGGGCAATCACGACCTGCACCTGCAGTATTTCTGGGCCGATCAGCTTGGCCTGACCGTGCACAAAGGCCCAACCTATGTTCAACTTGGCAACTGGACGTTGCGGGTAGAACACGGAGACCAGATGGATCCTGACGATAGAGGGTATCTGTTCTTGCGCTGGTTTTTGCGTACACCGCCGATCCGCTGGCTGGTCTGCAATTTGCCCGGCGCGTTGATTGCGCGCATCGGCGAACGGGCCAGCACGGGGAGTCGCCAGTACACAACCCACACGAAGTCCATCACGGCCGATCGTGCGATTGCGAAAATTCGTGACCACGCATGGCGAGCTTTCATTGACAGACCGTTCGACATTATCCTTTCCGGACACGTTCACGTCAGGGACGATTTCCGCATTGACAAAGACGGAAACTCGTTCCGAACAGTCAACCTGGGCAGCTGGTTAGACGCGCCGTGCTACTTCAAGATCGATGGCAATGACGGGCAATTCCACGAACTAACCAGAACATGATTCCGCTGAGGACAGCAGTCATTGGTGCCGGTGTTCAGGGTCAACGCCACGCAGAAAAGCTCGCCGCGCTGCCGGCATCGCAACTGGTCGCCGTTGTCGATATCGACGTCGAACGCGCCAACACCGTTGCTGCGAACCTGGGGACCGAGGCGGTAGCGGACTACCGGGATCTTATTGGCCATATCGACGCGGTTGCGCTATCCACACCGACGTCGACTCATTTTGAAATCGCGAGCACCCTGCTCGAGAATGGCATTCACCTCTTGCTCGAAAAGCCAATCACAACCACACTGGACGAGGCACGGGACCTGGTGCGACTGGCCGAAGATAACGGGATCGTGCTTCAGGTCGGACACCTCGAGCGCTTCAATCCCGCCGTCGTCGCGCTCACCCAACACGTCCGGCAGCCGCAGTTCATCGAGTCCACGCGAATCGCTCCATACAGACCCCGCGCGCTTGATGTCAGTGTCGTTCTGGATCTGATGATCCATGACATCGACCTTATTCACAGTTTCGTACGCTCCCCGATGGAGCACGTCGACGCCGTTGGCCGGTCCGTGTTCTCGGATAATATTGACGTAGCAAATGCAAGAATACGTTTCGCGGATGGCTGTGTCGCCAACGTAACGAGCAGTCGGGTCAGCCTCAAGACCGAGCGGTCGCTCAGGATTTTCCAGGCCGATTCCTATGCATCCGTCGACCTGCAAAACAGGTCATTTACCTACTATGGCAAGCGAGGTACGGGCCCCGTCACGGGTCCGGAGGATGTCGCGATCGACAAGCAGACCTTTGATGCCAGCGACGCCATGATGGATCAGACACAAGCGTTTCTCGACTCGATTTCCGGCGGACCGCCGCCACTGGTCGATGGACAAAGGGCGATGGAGGCACTCGAGACAGCGCTCGCGATCACCACCGCCGTTGCCCGGCAACAGTCGCTATGAACGTTCCCTTTCTGGACCTGGGTCGGGCCTACGAAGAGCTTGCCGAAGAGTACGATGCCCGCCTACTGCAGGTCGCGCGGAGCGGCGCGTATGTATTGGGTGAGAACGTGACTGCGCTAGAGGACGCCGTCGCCGACTACCTTGGCGTCAGTCACACTGTGGCCGTCGGCTCCGGAACAGACGCCCTGCACGTCGCGGTTGTGGGACTCGGTATCGGTCCTGGCGATGAAGTCATCACGAGCCCATTCACGTTCGCCGCGACGCTCGAGGCTATTGAGTACGTTCATGCGCAGCCCGTGCTCGTCGACATCGACGCTGACAGCTACAACATCGACGCGGGCCTGATAACAGACGCCATTACGGAAAAGACCCGCGCCATTATTCCGGTGCACATGTTCGGCCTGCCGGCCGATATGCGTGCGATCATGGACATCGCTGCGCATCATCATCTTGCCGTTGTCGAAGATTGCGCGCAAAGTTTCGGCGCCGCGATCAATCGGCAACGTGTCGGCAGCATCGGCAGTGCGGGCGCACACAGTTTCTATCCGACCAAGACTATGGGCTGCCTCGGCGATGGTGGCATGGTCAGCACCAACGACCCCGACCTGGATCGTCGACTCAGGGAGTTGCGCAACCACGGTATCGGTGCCGGCGGTGAACACGTCCGACTCGGCTTCAATAGCCGGCTTGATGATCTGCAGGCAGCGATCTTGCGCGTCAAACTCGAGCGCATCGATGCGAGCAACAACAGACGCCGGGAAATCGCTAGCCATTACAACAACGTGCTATCCACCGCCGGTGCGAAGACACCGACCGCGCCAGACGGCGCGCATCATGTCTACGGCTATTACACGATCATCGTGGAAGACCGCGACAGAGTGCGGTCGCAACTCGGCAAGGCGGGCGTCGCGACGGCACTTTACTACCCGAAGCCGCTGCATAAACACCTGCATTTCTCTGCAACCACCCGGTTCGGCGCGCTCGAGGTCGCGGAACGGGTTGCGGCGGGTTGTCTGTCCCTGCCGGTTTTCCCCGAGATGACCGATGACGAAGTCGATTTCGTCGCTACGACAGCTGCTGCTGTGCTTGGTTAGCCAGCAACTCCATCGCGGATTGCACCCTCGTGCGCACGCTCTCGATCTCGCTCATCGGCAGGTCGCGCGGTACTTCGATCGGCTCGCCAATTGCCACCACGACGCGCGCGAACGGTTTCGGAATCATGAAGTGATCCCAGGTGTTCATTGTCCGTGCACTGCTGGCGGCACAGACGATCGGCACTATCGGCGCGCCGCCCATGCGCGCCATGATGGCAGTACCTGTCTTGATTTCGAACGGCGGCCCGAGGGGGCCGTCCGAGGCCATGACAACGGACACGCCGCGCCTCATTAACTGTGTCGCATCGCGAAGCACCAGAGTTCCTGTGTCCTGTGCTGAGCCGCGAATGA